>JBGOXY010000214.1:0-4128 GCA_041479415.1 Anaerolineae bacterium | reverse complement strand
GTTGCGTGAACTGCGGAACCCAACCGCGGTCACATCGTCCACTCGTTATGGTCCGGCAGCTCCCCTTAGGGGCAAAGCTGAATCTCGGACAAATGTTTGCGGGCACCCAAACGTCCGGGTGCCCGCCATCATTCGCCATTGCTCGCTTGTTCGTTTTGCAGGCGGGGCCTATTCCACCACCGTCCCGCTTTCTGCATCCGGGCGGCGGCGGCGCGCCGCGCGGCGAGCCGCATCGACCGCGCTGTCGACACGCTGCTTACCTTCTTCAATCACATCTTCGGCGCGATCCTTCGCGTCGGCAGCCGCCTGTTCGAGCCGCGACTTGAGCTCGATGCCGCGCTCGCGAATCATCGTGCGTGTTTCCTCCCCGCTCTGTGGTGCCAGGAGCAACGCCGCGGTGGCGCCGACCAAGCCACCAACCAATATGCCTGCCAGGAAGGCCCCCAGATCGCTATCGCGTTCCGACATGCTCGTCTCCTTTCACTCACGTGGCGAAGTGCGTACGGTGGACGGCCCCCCGGCCGACCGGGACTATCGGCGAAAGAGTCTGAACATCTCAAGTAGCTTGCGCATGCCGGCCAGCGAGCTGTTGAGCTGGATCACCGGCTGGATAAGGTTCTCGCTCAGAAAATCGGTGGTTCCGCGCACAGTGTTGAGAGCCTCGCTTGCGCTTTCGAGCATCGGGCGGATTTCCATTTGCAGCAAGAGGATCAACCGCGAAAGTTGCACCAGCAGGACCACCAGCGCAATGCCCAGCACCATGAATTCAAGCGCCAAGACGATAATGAAGAGATCACGCACGGTCCGCGTGGCGGCTTCGTTCTGCGAAAGGAAGTACAGGCCCACCGCCAAACCGGCCACGATCAGTACGGCCAGTGCGCCGACAAGGATCAACCCGCGCTGCACGCGCTTGGCCTGAGTTGCACCGAGGCGATCCATCGACTCCGTCATGCGGTCATTATACACCCCTGGGCATCGGTCTCTGGGCTATAATCGCTGAGGGGAGAGTGCGATGCCAGTCGAACTCAACATTCCTGGTCGCGGCCCGCTGCGCTTCGAGCACCTCGTGCTCGACGTCAACGGTACGCTGGCTGTGGATGGCCAGCTCATCGACGGTGTGCCTCGTCAACTCGCGGAATTGCGCGGCCAGCTGACCATCCACTTACTTACAGCCGACACGTTTGGACGCCAGGCGGAGATCGATCAGGTGCTGAGCCTAACCGCCGTGCGCCTGCGGCCAGGCGGTGAACCACAACAAAAGGCAGATTTTGTGACTGCCCTCGGCGCGCAGCGCGTCGTATCGATCGGCCAGGGGGCCAACGACGCTGCCATGTTGCGCGCCGCCGGGTTGGGTATTGCCGTCGTGTCGCCGGAGGGGTTGGCCGCAGCCAGCCTCGCGGCGGCGGATGTGGTGGCACCCAGCATCTCGGCCGCCCTCGATCTGCTGCTCCACCCGATGCGTCTGGTTGCCACGCTCAGGGAGTGACCGACCATGGCTCCGCTCATGCCGATATCCTCCGAGGACGAGACGCCCGCTCGCCGACGTACCCACGCCTGGTGGGAAGCTCTGCACGACGAAGAGAAGGCCCGCCTGTTCGGTGACCTGGCTGGGCGCGCCATTCCGACGTTCGATTTCTTCCTCTTCATGTTGGCTGCCGCGGGGTTGATGGTCCTGGCGTATGGGCTCCGCTCGCCGGCGCTGCAGGTCGCGGCGGCACTGGCTGCACCTCTGCTCTCGCCGCTGCCCGGTCTTTCACTTGGCGCCGCCGCGGGCTCTTTTCGTCACGCGCTGCGCAATCTGGCGGGCTTGCTCATCGGCTGGGTGCTTGTGCTGGCGGTGACTGCCCTCGGCGGCTGGCTGGCCAACCTTGTGCGTGTCGTGCCTGCTGCGCCGCTTGCCTCGAGTGTGGTGGCCGGGTGGGTGGAAGTGGTGTTGGCCGCGGGTGCTTCGGCCTGGCTGGCCCTGCGCCTGGCACGCGCCCCGAGCGAGGCGCGCCTGCCCAGTGCCGCGCTTTCGTTTCTGCTTCTCGTGCCGACGGCTACCGCCGGGTGGAGTCTGGGTAGCGGCGAATTGCGAGAGGCCGCGGCCGCACTCGGGGTGGTGTTGGTCTACGCCTCGATTGCTTTTGTCGCCGGCATGATTGTCTACCTGGTACTCGGCATCCGGCCCGCGCTCGGAGCGGTTCTCGGCGCCTGGGGGCCGGCGGTGGCCGGACTCGCGGCGGCCGGCATGGTACTGCTCGCCTTTGTGCTTCTAACGCGCCAGGGGCCGTCCGGTTTCGTTTTCGTCCCCACCCTCACGCCCACGGCGACGGCGAGCGCGACTCCGAGCCCGACGCCTTCGTCGACCTCACCGCCGACTGCCTCGGCAACCGTGGCGCCCAGCCTCACTCCCGTGCCAACCTCGACGCCGACGCCGACTTCGCTGCCGGTTGTGGCTATCGTGTGGCGCACCGACGGGAAGGGGGCCTTCCTGCGCAGCGCTCCCGACGGAGATGCGATCGGCTCCCTCTTGGAGGGAGCGCTCATCGAGATCCTGGGAGCGCCGACTGAAGCCAACGGCAGGCTGTGGGTGCTTGTGCGCGATGCGCAGGGGCACGAAGGCTGGCTGGCGGCCGAGTACTGCGCGACGGTGACCCCCACACCCGCCGCCTGAGCCACGCCCTCCGCGCTGTCGATCTTGAATTCGATTCGACAGACGGAGAAGCTCAGGCTGGGCCTTTGAGAATCCGCCACTCGCCACGCCTCTCTGGTCTACGAATCAATCGTCGTCCCCGCCTTCGCGGGGACGACGATCAGTTTTGCACATGGCCGGCGCAACTCACGCCGGTCATGCCATGCCCGAGCAGGCTCGTGAGGAGTGTGGGCATCTGGAAGCCTGTCACTCGAAGCGGAACGGGGAGCATTGCTCCCCACTCCCTAGATAGAAAACACCTCCCCCTCCACTTTGGGGGAGGGGGCAGGGGGGGGTAGGGCGAAGGATTGTCGTTTCCGCGCCGGCGAGGCCCGGCGCGATTCGTTACGGCAGGCGATTGTCGAACGAGTTGAGCGCCTTCATATAGTTGGCGCGCTCGAAGGCGGCTGGCTCACGCACGGCGCGCTGGCTCATGCTGCCCTTCATTTGGCCGATGGAGGCGTATTCGCGCTGATCCATCCAGGCCCGCAGGTCGCCCAGTATCTGGGAGATGCGCCCCACGCCATGTTCGATGAATTCGGAGGCCATCATCACGGCGCTCGCGCCGGCCATCGCGCACTTGATCACATCCTGCGCCGAGTGCACGCCGCCAGTAATCGCCAGGTCCACCGCGACTCGCCCGTAGAGAATGGCTACCCAGCGCAACGGCAGGCGCAACTCGGACGAGCGGCTGAGTTCCAGGGTGGGCACCACCTCCAGCGTCTCCAGATCGAGGTCGGGCTGGTAGAAGCGATTGAATAGGACCAGACCGTTGGCGCCAGACTCCGTCAGGCGCTGCGCCATATTGGGGATTGAAGTGAAGAACGGGCTGAGTTTGATGGCTAGCGGGATGCGAACGATCGATCGTATGCGCTGGACCAGGTTGACATAATCATCTTCGAGCACCGCGCCGGTGAGATCCACGCTCGTCGGCAGGTAGTACAGGTTTAGTTCGAGCGCATCGGCCCCCGCCTCCTGAATGCGGCGCGCATAGTCCACCCAGCCGCCTGCAGAGATGCCGTTCAGGCTGGCGATGATGGGAATGCGCGTGGCCTGCTTCACCTTGTGGATGTACTCGAGATAGGCTTCCGGCCCCAGGTTGTACTGGCCCAGGTCGGGGAAGTAGGTCAGCGCCTCGGCATACGTCTCGGTGCCGCGCGTCAGATAGTGATCGAGTTCGAGTTGTTGATGCGTGATCTGCTCCTCGAACAGCGAGTAGAGCACGATGGCGGCAATGCCTGCGTCTTCCAGCCGCCGGATGCGGTCCAGCTTCTTTGAGAGAGGCGAGGCGGATGCCACCAAGGGGTTCTTGAGCGGCAGTCCGAGGTATGAGGTGGTCAGGTCGGGCATGGGCGATCTCCTAAGAACCATGGGCAAGGTCGTACAGCGGGGCGCCCCGGCGATCGCGGGCGCCCCACCTGAAAAATCGACCTAGTGTGTCGAGCCGTTGCCGG
>JBGOXY010000213.1:0-4180 GCA_041479415.1 Anaerolineae bacterium | reverse complement strand
TTCGTGGCAGGTGGCAACCGGCAGCGTCCCCGAAACAACCCTCGTTGCAAAAAATATCTTTCGAAAGCAGATATCATTAGTTACAGTGGGAGTTCTGTTCGAAGCTGCATCGGAATATGCACAGAGGTGGCGGCATGCAGCGACCAGCAGGCCCGATTCCGATCTGCCGGAGCAGTTGCGGATTTCTGGCGGCGGGCAATTCGAGTACATGCTGCTTCGTTTCAACCCGGGCACGGGCCGGAGCTGCATCCAGGTCTCGTACGCGTACGGATAGTTGTTTGAGAGACTCGCTTCGCCTGCGTAGGGAGGCAGCCATGAAGACGTGCCGCTGTGTGATTCTCTTCCTCACCATTGCCGCCCTCGTCGCCGCCTGTTCGCCGCGCTCGACGCCCACCCCAACCCCGGCACCCACCTCGCCCACGCCGACCATTCCTGCGCCCACCCTAATCCGCCCAACCGCGGTGCCCGCCGAACATCGAATCCGCATCCGTACGGTCAACGGAGTCGCCGAGTTCTACGACCGCGAGACAGATTCGACGTTCGTTCCGCGAGGCTCGAACTACATCCGCCTGGCAAACCTGCAATCCACCTCCGGCGGGTTCTTCAACTATCACTCCACCTTCAACGTGGGGCTGTACGACGCCGAGCGGGCCGAGGCCGCGCTGACGCGCATGCAGGCCGACGGCTACAACACGGTGCGCGTGTTCCTCGCGCCTTCTTGCCTATCGGGTTGCCTCGGCGATCCGGCGGGCCGGCTCTCGCAGGAGTACGTCGCCAACCTGGCCGACTTCCTGCGGCGCGCGAAGTCCCACGGCATCTACGTCATCATCACCACCGACAGCGAACCGGATAACCCCTATTACCTCAACATCAAGGATTCCACCTGGAGCGACGACTTCGGCGGGACGAACTCCGAATACCTGCTGCTCGGCGGGATCACGGTCGGCCAGCAATTCTGGAGCGACCTAGTGCTCGCGCTCATCGCGCAAGAGGCGCCGCTGGACGCAATCCTGGCCTACGCCATTCGCAACGAATTCTTCTTCGAGACGAGTGCAGCCCCGCTCAATTGGAGCTACGGGCGCGTGACGACGGCCAACGGCACAACCTACGACATGGCGTTCGAGGAGGACAGGCAACGCATGATGGATGAAGGCGTGGTGCTGTACATCGACACCATCCGCGCCGCCATCCTGCAAGTGGACCCGACCGCGCTCGTTACCATCGGCTTCTTCCCGCCCGACCGGCCGAACACGTGGAACAGCGCGCCACGCCGCATCCGCACTTACCCGGCCATCTGGAATTCGAGCGCGGACTTCATCGACCTGCATCCCTACCCCGGCGGCTACAACCTGGGCCAGCTGGTCGAGAACTTCGAGATGCAGGACTTTGCCGCCAAGCCTGTGCTGATGGGCGAGGTGGGCGCGGCGCGCAGTTCGTACGCCTCGGCAGCCAGTGCATCGCTCGCGCTTCACGATTGGCAGGTGGATTCATGCAACTACGGTTTCGACGGCTGGCTGCTGTGGACGTGGGACAGCACGGAGCAGGCCGATTTCTACAACGGCCTGGACGATGGCGGCTTGATCAACCAGGCGCTCGCGCCGGTCAACCGGCCCGATCCGTGCGCGGCGCGCGCTTTTGAATTCTTCGAGCGCAACCTGGCTCTCACCAGCACGGTGAGCGCCTCGCGCTGGCTGGGCAGCAACCCGGCCTCGTACGCCGTCGACGGCATCGGTATGGATTGGTGGAGCGCCGGCGCCTTCACGCCGCAGTGGATCGAGATCGACCTGGGCCAGCCCGCCACGGTGCGCATCATCCGCCTGGTCGTCTCGCAGTCGCCGCGCGGGGAGACGAGGCACGAGGTGCGCGCCGGCGCCGAGCACGGCAACCTGACCCTCGTTCACACTTTCGAAGGGGTGACGGACGACCTGCAGATTCTCGAGTGGCGGCCCGAGACTCCGCTGGAAAACGTGCGCTACGTGCGCATCACGACGCGTACGAGCCCGTCGTGGATCGGTTGGCGGGAGATCGAGGTGATCGCGGAGTGAGGGCGTGGAGCCTGGCGCCGCTCAATCCAAACCACGCACGCCCGGGTGCAAGTAGCCGAGCAGGGCCAGCGCCATCGTCGCGCTGCCACCGATCACGAAAACCATCGCCGGGCCGATGCCGTCGGTGAGCACGCCGGCCAGGGCAAACCCAACCGGCATCAGCACGAACGACCCCAGCGCGTCGATCGAGGAAACGCGCCCGAGCTTCTCCGGGGGCACCATCTCCTGCAGCGTGTTGGTCCAGATCAGCCCGCCCGCCGAGAAAGACACCCCGTAGATGAGTGCCACGCCCAGCAGCAGCGCGAGATTCGGCACCAGCCCATAGAGCACGACTGTTAGCCCGCCCAGAGCCAGCGCGCCGTACATCAAACGGCCGCGCCGGCGCATCTGTTTCACTCGGCCAAGAAAAACGGCACCCATGATCGAGCCGATCGAAAAGACCGAGGCCACCAGCCCCAGCGCTTCAACGTCCAGCCCGAGATGATCGTGAATGAGGAACGGCAGCGCGATGTTGCGCGGCCCGGCTTCGGTGACGTTGATGAAGGCGAATACCAGAATCGACACCCATAGCCAGGGCGAGGCCAGCACGGTGCGCAACCCCTCGCGCATGTCCGAGAGCGGCGAGGCGCGCTGTTCGGCGGGTGCGGCCGGCAAGCGGATGAGCCGCAGCGGGATCAGGCACGCGGCTGAGATCAGGAACGACAGGCTGTCGAGCCCGAAGGCGAGCGAGGTGCCTCCCGCGGCGATGATGATCGCGCCCAGCGTCGGCCCGATCACCCCTGAGAGCTGCCACGAGAGGCTCGAGAGCGAGTTGGCGCTCGGCCGGTCTTCGAGCGGCACCACCTGCGGGATCGAGGCGTTGTAGGCCGGCGCGAAGAACGCCTCCGCCAATCCGAAGACGACGCTCGCCGCGTAGATGTGCCACAGCTCGAGCCGGTCGGTGACGGCCAGCACGGTCACCAGCCCGACCACGGCCGTGTTGACCAGGTCCGAGGTCAGCATGATGCGGAAGCGCGGCAGACGGTCGACGACCACGCCGCCCACCAGCAGGAAGAGCAGCATGGGCACGAGCGAGAAGACCGCCAGCAGGCCCATGGCGGCCGCCGACCCCGTCTTCTCGAGAATCCACCACGTGAGGGCAATGCGGTACAGGCTGTCGCCGAGGCGCGAGATGGTCTGGCCGGCCCACAAGAGGGCAAACGAGCGAATTCGCAGTGCGCGCAAGAAGCTCATGGGGGCGGATTGTATCGTGAGTGAGGCCATGCCTTGGCGCGCGCGAACTCAGGCTGCACGCGAAGCGCAGGTGAACCCATTGGCCGCACACCAAGCCCTCCAGCGCCCGCGAATCCAGTGGCCGATGAGGCGGGTCCTTGGCGGATGGGCCATCGGAGACGGTAGAATGGTGCGGGTGCTGCGCAACGGTTGGCAATAGCGGATCCCGTGCGCGCCCAGATCTCCGATGGCCGGCACCATCGGGTTGCGCATCATCGTGCTCGCCTTGGTCCCGTCGGTGCAGAGACGCGATTGCCTGGAGCGACGCTGTGCGCAGCCCGTCAGTGCAGCGCATCGCGGACGCGTTGTACAACGCACGCATGGCCAAGCCCGGGTGGCTTTAGAATATCCGTGCCGCCAGTTGGGCGTTCGAACCCCACGCGTGACGGCCTCGGCTCGAGACACGCAGTTCGGTATTGCCGCATGGGTTGGCGGAGCGGAGTCTTCCGATGAACCGTCCGTACGTGCGTATCAATGTGGCCATGACCGCCGACGGCAAGATCGATAGCGTCGCGCGCCGCGGCGCGAGTATCTCCTCCGACGCCGACTGGGCGCGGGTGGACGAGTTGCGCGCGTGCTCCGACGCGGTCGTGGTCGGCGGGCGGACGTTGCTCGGGGATGATCCGCACCTGAATGTGGAGTCGCCCGAACTTCGCGCGGCGCGCCAGGCGCGCGGCGCGCCGGAGAACCCGGCCAAGGTTGGCGTGGTCACGGTCGCCGAGCTGCGCCTCGACAGTCGCTTCCTGACCAGCGGGCCCGCGCGCCGGCTACTCTACACCACCTCCCGCACCGCGCCCGAGCACATCGCCCGCCTCACCGCTGCGGGGGCCGAAGTCATCATCCTGGGCGCCGAGCAGGTTGAC
>JBGOXY010000212.1:0-4245 GCA_041479415.1 Anaerolineae bacterium | reverse complement strand
TGAGCGGCGCCAGGATCTCATCCTGGTCAACTTTGGCCACGAGGAACCAGGGGGATTGACCCACCGGGTGTATCGCGGCGAGCACCGGCTGGCCGCGATAGTCCTTGCCCTCGACCACCCCCTCGACACCCAGCACAGCCATCGCGGCTGGCAAATCCGCCTGCGAGAGAGGAAAGCGCAGGCTGAGCGCCGGGTTGTCGCGCTGGCGCAGTTCGTTCAGGTAGACCCCCTCGTAGCCAACCCTTTCGACGAGCAGTGTTTCGGCAGTTGTGCTTTCGACGGGCCATGACTGAATCAACGGGAAGAGAAAGGCCTCAGGGTCGAACCTCTCCACGACCGCCCCGAGCAGATCGGCCTGCGATTCACTGCCGGACATGATCGGCACGACCAGGTCGATGTAGGTCCTCCCGTCCTTGCTGTCGCGATAGAAATCCGTCAGGGTTGCGGCGTGCGCGGCGAGCGCGCCGTCGAGCAGGTCGACCTCATATGCCTCGTCTGGAGCGAGGGTGTATGCGGCACTCAAGACCGCCCGGCCATCTGCGCCGACCAAGATGACGTCGACGCACTTGAGGCCGGACTGGAGGGCCGCCAGCCATTTCAACCCGTCGGTCCGCTCCGCGTGGGTGGCCGTGCCGTGCAGGATGTGACTCAATTCCGCCAGCCGAAGGCTATCGCCCAAAATCGTGCGGCCGTCGGCCAATCGTTCCTCGCGCCACAGCTGTATCTGGCCGACCTTGAGCTCCGCGATGGTCTCAAGCTGAGCACCCGCCTGATCCCGGATCCCTCGGCTCTGGCCCCAATAGGTCAGGCCGCCCGCGACGATTGAGAGCGCCAGGAGAACGAAGAAGAGCGCCCAATAGAGCGCGGGCCGCATGCCGGGTATTTGCCCTTTGGCCATCGTCTCACCTCAACCGGCAACTCCCGGAGGCGAAGCAAGCGTGAAAACACATGTCCGCACGCGCCGGAGGCGTGCGGACAAGAACGATCAAAGCCGAAGTCAATTCGTCATCGGGATGCGGCGCTAGCGCGGTCATTTTCTCATGCGGGTCAATCGCACGAACCGCCGTTTGCCCACCTGTAGCACAACCTCGTGAGCGATTGTGAGAGTCGTATCCATGTCGCTCACGCCGGCCCCGTCCAGCTTCACCCCTCCCTGTTCGATCAACCGGCGAGCTTCGCTGCGGCTGCGAGCCAAGCCGTGCTCCGCCATCCAATCCACCAGGCGGGGTGACCCATCAACCGCCATCTCAGGCATCGTCTCCGGCAAATCGGATTGCTGGAACACACGCCGAAACGCAGCTTGAGCAAGTTCCGCCGACGCCTCTCCATGATAGATGGAGACAATCTCGCGGGCAAGTGACATCTTCACATCTCGCGGGTGAGCCCCACCGCCGGCAAGATCGGCTTCGAGGCGATGGATTTCATCCGGCGACCAGCGGCTCAACAGGCGCATGTACACAGGCATGGCCGCATCGGGCAGGCTCATCACCTTGCCATACATGTCGTCCGCGCCCGCCAAGAGAGGTATGTGATTGCCGAGACTCTTGCTCATGCGCACCACGCCGTCGGTGCCCGGAAGGATGCCCGTCAGGACGCCTACGTTGGGGCGGGCGCCCAGGTATTCCATGACCTTGCGCGCCGCAGTGAGAATGTTGAAGAGCTGTTCGCTGCCGCCCACTTGCACGTCGGCCTGCAATGAGTAGGCGTCGTAGCCCTGCATGACTGCATAGAAGGTCTCATGCAGGTATACCGCGTCGCCCCGCTCCCAGCGCAGCCGGAAGTTGTCGCGCGTGACGAATTGCTGCAGGGTGAAATTCGAGGCCAGGCGGATCATCTCGGCAAAGGTCAACTTCGAGAGCCATTCGGAATTGTGGCGCACTTCAGTCCGCTCGCGGTCAAGAATGCGGTAAGCCTGCTCTGCGTAGGTGCGCCCGTTGGCCTCGATCTGCGCCTCGCTGAGCTGCGGGCGCAGCTTGTCTTTGTCGGATGGATCACCCACACGTGCAGTGTAGTCGCCGATCAGGAAAACCACCTGGTGCCCCAGATCCTGGAACTGGCGCAGCTTGCGCATGGTGACGGTGTGACCGAGGTGCAGATCAGCGCTGGTCGGGTCGTAGCCACAGTAGATGCGCAACGGGCGCCGCTCTCGGGCGGCCGATGCCAAGCGCTCCCGCAATTCTTCCGCCATGGCACGCTGGACCTGCGCGTCCCCGTATTCGGTTCCTTGCATCAGCAGAGCGACCTGCTCATCGATGGACAGGGGCATGACCGATCACCTTGGGAAGATCCGACGTCTCGGACGATGATTCTGGCGTGATTATAGTGCACTGCGCGCCATGCGAACTGAGACACCTGGCCCCGATGGTATAATCTCGTGTTGCGCGCAATTTCACGCAGCGTATCGAGATCGTCGGCAATGCCGGTTGCGCTTGGATGAGCGCCCGGTCGAGGTGCTGAACCGTGCGGCACTAGGAGCAGGCGTTGGCTTTCAACCCCCTCAACTGGCTGCTGGGCCTGTTTTCGCTCGACATCAGCATCGACCTGGGCACCGCGAACACACTGGTCAGTGTCCGCGGCAAGGGCATTGTCATTAACGAGCCCTCCTGGGTGGCCGTCGAGAAGAAGTCCCGCCGCCCGCTGGCCATTGGCACCGCCGCCAAGGAGATGGTCGGCCGCACACCCTCGAGCGTGGTCACCTTGCGCCCTCTGCGCGACGGCGTGATTTCCGAATTCGATATCACCCAGGCTATGCTGGAGTACTTCATCGGCAAGGCGCACGAGCAGAGCGTAGTGCCGGTCCCGCGACCGCGGGTCATTGTCGGCGTGCCGTGCGGGGCCACCGATGTGGAGAAGCGCGCCGTCTACGACGCGGCGATCTCGGCCGGAGCGCGCGAAGCGTACCTGGTTGAAGAACCGGTCGCAGCGGCCATGGGCGCCGGGCTGCCCCTGCGTGACACACGCGGCACGATGCTCATGGATATCGGCGGAGGCACAACGGAGGTGGCCATCTTCTCCATCGGAACCGTCGTCGCCTCGCATTCCATCCGCATCGCTGGCGATGAGATGGACGAAAACATCGCGCTGTATCTGCGCGACAAGTACAACCTGCTCGTCGGCAGCGGCATGGCCGAGCAGGCCAAGATCTCAATCGGCTCGGCCTACGCCCTGCGCGAAGAAAAGGTCACGACTGTGCGCGGGCGCAATCTGATCACCGGGTTGCCCGAGGAGGTCGAGGTCTCGTCGATCGAGATGCGCGAGGCCCTGAACCCTTCGCTCAAGGCCGTGTCCGAAACCGTGCGCGACATTCTCGAGAAGGCACCGCCCGAAATCATGGCCGACCTGCTCGACAGCGGCTTGTGTCTGACCGGCGGCGGGTCGCTTTTACAGGGTCTGCCCGAACGGCTCAGTGACGAGTTCCACATCCGCGTGTGGCGCGCCGACGATCCGCTGACGTGCGTGGTGCGCGGCGCGGCCGCCATCCTCGAGAACCTCGACATCGAACGCCAATTCCTGGCCAGCCTCGAGCGCTCACGAGGCGTGTCCTGACCCCTGCCCATGCCTGTCTTATCCAGTGAGCCCCGCCCGCGACTCCCGACCCCCTGAGAATGTCTGAACTGCGACGCCGGATGCTCCTCGCCTCGGCGCTGGTCCTGTTGGCGCTTGGGCTGCTGGTCATTGAGCGCGCGGGTTACCTCGACCCGCTCAAGAATCTGGCCGGGCGTCCCTTACTCGGCTTGCAGCGATCTTTCTCCACCGCCTATTACAACCTGCGTGATTTCCTGACGGCACCGCGCAACCTGGCCGACTTGCGCAGCGAGAACGCCCGGCTGCAAGCGCAGGTGAGTCAACTGGAGGCTGAGGTCGTGACCCTGCGCGAGCAGGCTGCCGAACAGGAAGTGCTGCGCGCATTGCTCGGCTTCGCCCGCGAGCAGCCGGCCAATCGCTACGTCACGGCGCGCGTTATCGGCCGCGACACAAGCCCCTTCCTGCGTTACCTGCTGCTGGATCAGGGCTCCGACGCAGGCGTGCGGCGCGGCATGCCGGTGGTCAGCGAAAACGGGCTGGTCGGGCGCATTTCGGAAGTCTCCGCCAGCGCCGCGAAAGTGCAGTTGATCATCGATCCCCAATCCGCCATCAATGCGCGGGTGCAGGAGACGCGCGCTGAAGGCGTGCTCATCGGCCAACCGACGGGCGAGCTCACGCTGACCTACTTGGCGCAAGATGCGGTGGTCAAGGCCGGCGATC
>JBGOXY010000211.1:0-4265 GCA_041479415.1 Anaerolineae bacterium | reverse complement strand
ATCAATGCCGCGGCGGACTGCGATCTCGTATGCTAGCAGTTGCAGCGGGAGCACGGCCAGTATCGGCGTCAGCAGAGGATGGGTATGCGGAATGGGCAGGACAAAGTCCGCCTTGCTCAGGATGTACTCGTCATCCTCGTGTGCCACGGCCAGCACCAGCCCGTTGCGAGCCTTGACCTGCTCGATCTGGCTGACCATCTTGTCGTAGACGTGGTCGCGCACGGCGATGGCGACCACCGGCATCTCTTCGTCAATCAGCGCGATGGGGCCGTGCTTCATCTCGCCGGCGGGGTAACCCTCGGCGTGGATGTACGAGATCTCTTTGAGTTTGAGCGCGCCCTCGTAGGCGATGGGCATGTTGATGCCGCGTCCTAGGTACAGGCAGTGCTCCATGTGCTGCAGAGCCACCGCCACCTTTTCGACGTCGCTCTCGCGCGCCAGGCATTCGCCCACCAGGCGCGGCAGCCGGCGCAATTCGGAAACCCGCGCGCGGCGCTCGTCATCGCTGAGCGTTCCGCGCAGCTCGGCCAGGTGCAGCGCCAGAAGGTACAGATCGACCAGCGGCGCGGTAAAGGCTTTGGTCGAGGCCACGCCGATCTCCGGTCCGGATTGCATCGAGATGAATCCGTCGGCCATGCGCATCGCCTGTGAACCAATGACATTGACAATGCTCCACAGCCGGGCGCCTTTGCGGCGCGCCTCTTCCATAGCGGCCAGCGTGTCGGCCGTCTCGCCCGATTGGCTGATCGCGATGACCACGGTGTCGGGATCCAGGATCGGGTCGCGGTAGCGGAACTCGGAGGCGATCTCGACCTCGGCCGGGATGTGGGCCAGGCGCTCGATGAGCAGCCGTCCCACCATTCCGGCATGGGCCGCGGTGCCGCACGCGGTCAGCACGATGCGCCGGATGCGCTTGGCATAGTCGGGCGTCAAACCGAGATCGGGCAGCATCACCCGCCCGCGCTCAAAGTCCACCCGCCCGGCTATCGTGTCGCCGATCGAGCGCACTTGCTCGTGGATTTCTTTCTGCATGAAATGCTTGTAGTTGCCCTTCTCGGCCGCCACCGGATCCCACGAGACCGATTGCAGCGGCAGGTCGAGGGGTTGACCCTCCAGCGTGCTGGCGCGGAATCCGTCGCGCGTGACCACCACCATCTGCCCCGGGTCGAGGAACGCCATCTGGCGTGTGTGCTCGAGCAGGGCAGGCATGTCGGAGGCGATGAACATTTCACCCTGACCCTGGCCGACCACCACCCCGCCGGCATGGCCCACGCGGGCGGCCACGATGGTGCCCGGCTCTCGTAGCGAGAGCAGCACGATGCCGTGCGCCCCGCGCAGATGGGCGATCGCCCGCCGCGCCGCCTCGGTGAAGGGAAAGCCGGCTTGCAGGTAGCGGTCGACCAGATGCACGATGACCTCGGTGTCGGTGTCGGAGGTGAAGGTGACGCCCTCGGCCTGCAATTCCTCTTTGAGCGGGATGAAGTTCTCGACAATCCCGTTGTGCACCACCACCACCTCGCCCGAGGCGCTGGTGTGCGGGTGCGCGTTGCGCTCGCTGGGCTCGCCGTGCGTGGCCCAGCGCGTGTGGCCGATGCCCACCGTCCCGTGCACCGGCGAGGCACTCACCTTGCTGATCAGGTTGTTGAGCTTGCCCACATCGCGCCGGATTTCGAAGTGGTCGCCCGATAGGACGGCGATGCCCGCCGAATCGTAGCCGCGATACTCCAGGCGCTTGAGTCCGTCGAGCAGAATCGGCGCGGCCTCACGTGAACCGACGTAAGCCACGATGCCACACATGCAGAACCTCCTCATGCCTATTTGGGTCAATCCACAACCGGAGCGCCTGCCCTACGCACGGCCGACGCGCGGGCCTCGCGCGCGGCGCGCTATGCGTGCCGCGGCGAACTCAGCCGGGGTCGATCGTCGCGCTCGGTTGTGTCGGCCACGCCCCGGGGTTTGCCGGCGCAGTTGCCTGCACCGTCTTGACCCTGGGATTGTGCGGGTGAACCCCGCGGGGGGAAGGAGATGGGCGGTGGCACGCCCAGAGGGCTTCCGCTGATCTGTCGATTTTCTCTCCGGCAGCGCCGGAGATTAACCCTGCCGCGCGGCAAGGAACCCTCTGCCTCGTCAACCTGCGGCGGCGCGTAGCCAGCCTCGCAGTCACAGGTCCATGCGCTATTCCTCCCCGAACTCTGTGTGCTTCACCTCCTGCAGATTTGTTTTGAACGGATAGGTGCGCCGGGATTATATCACCCGGCCGAGGCAGGTCCTGTCGCCGAATTCTGCGGCCCAGCACAGCCAACGCGAGCGGCCTGCGGCGTGGGGCTGCGTTCTCTTTGGTATACTGGCCGCGCACGCTGTCCTCAGGAGGTTTTATGCGCAAGTTCGGCGCCCGTGTTCTCGCGGCGGGCCTTTTGTTGTGCGGGCTGTTCGCCGCCTGCGCCGCTCCCCCCTCCACGGTGAGTGAACTGCATTACGGTTTGACGCTCGTCCCCACCGGGCTCGACCCGCATATCAATGCCTCTTCCGAACTCGGTATCCCGCTGCGCTCGGTGTACGACACGCTCATCTTCCGCGACGCACAGGGCCGCTTCGTGCCCGGACTGGCCCGCGCCTGGACGATCAGCACCGACGGCCTGAGCTATACCTTCTCGCTGCGGGCCGGTGTGAGCTTTCACGACGGTACGCCCTTCAATGGCGAAGCCGTGCGCATCAACCTGGAGCGCATCCTCAACCCGCAGACGAAATCGCAGAAGGCGCGCTTCATGCTCGGCCCGCTCACCCGCATCGAGGTGCTCGACGCGCTGACAGTGCGTCTGAGCCTGAGCCAGCCGTTTGCGCCACTCCTGGATGCGCTATCCCAGCCGTATTGTGGCATGGCGTCGCCGACGGCTCTCGCGCAGTGGGGCGACACGGACTATCAGTTCCACCAGGTGGGCACCGGGCCGTACCGCTTCGCCGAATACATCAGCGGGGATCATCTGACGCTCGAACGGAACCCGGACTACGCCTGGGGACCTTCCATCTATATCAATCGCAAGGCGGCCGTGGAGCGCATCATCTTCCGCTTCTACGCAGACCCGGCCACCCGCGCGCCCGCATTGCTCTCGGGCGAGGCCGACGTGATGGGCGAGCTGCCGCCGCAGGACGCTCTCCGTCTCCAGCAGGATCCCTCCTTCCAACTGGTGCCGGTTCCGATCCCCGGCCAGCCGCTGGCGCTCTACCTCAACACCCAGTCCCCGCCCACCGACGATTTGTCCGTTCGCCAGGCGCTGATCGCGAGTGCCGGCCGGCAAGCAATCATCGATACGATCTTCGGCGGCCTCTCCCCGGTGGCCACCAGCCCCATCTCGTCCTCGACCTGGGGCTTTGTGGGGGTGGTACCGGCCGCGCAGGACACAGCGCGGGCCGAGGCCCTGCTGGATGAGGCCGGCTGGCTCCGCGCAGCTTCATCCGAGTGGCGCGTCAGGAACGGCACAGCCCTGACCGTGGAGGTCGTCATCCCGCCGTGGGGCTTCAACCCACAGGTCGGCCAGATGCTCGAACAGCAATGGGAGGCGCTCGGCATCCGGGTCAACCTGACGCAGGTAGCCTCGTTTGCGGGGTTGCGTGAGGCGCAGGCCGCGGGCAAGTACAACCTGCTCTCGATCAATCTCTCAGGCGCCGACCCCGACCTCCTGCGGCCGTTCTTCGTGAGTGATGGGTCCTACAATCTTTCGCGAGTGGCAGACGCGCAGCTCGATACACTGTTGGATGAAGCGGCGCGTGCCAGCGACCCGGCGGAACGACTGCGGCTCATGGCCGAGGCCCAGCAGCGCGTTGCGGCGTTGGCGCTCGTCCTTCCGGTACGCGATTACGTCAACCTCAACATGGCACGCGCCGGGGTGGAAGGTTTGAGCTACGATGCCCAGGGATGGTTCCCGCTGCTGATCGACGTGAGTCTGACAGAGCCCTGAAGCCTGGAATCGTGCCACCCATGTTCCGCCCCGAGCGTGCCCCGCGGCCGGCGATGTTGAAGCGCGAGGCGCACGGGCCGCGGGGCGGCCTCCCCCTATGAGCCTGCGGACTTTCCTTCGGCGAATTCTCGGCAGCCTGACCACCATCTGGCTTGTCACCACGGTGGTGTTCTTTGCCATACGCCTGAGCCATATCGACCCGCTGGCGGCGCTTCTCGGGCAGGGGCTGGCCAGCCAGGCCCAGGCGGCCGAGATGCGGGCTGCGCTCGGCCTCGACCGCCCGCTGCTCCAGCAATACGCCCTCTTCCT
>JBGOXY010000210.1:0-4267 GCA_041479415.1 Anaerolineae bacterium | reverse complement strand
GCCCGCCGTCCGCCCGCCCTGGCGGCGGTGATCACCCTGTGCTCGACCGACGACCGCTACAACAACGACTGCCACTACATGGGCGGCTGCCTGCTGGGATCCGACATGCTGTCGTGGGCCTCCTACATGCTCGCCTACAATGCGCGCCCGCCCGACCCGCGATTTGTCGGCGAGGCCTGGCGCCGTATGTGGCTGGAGCGGCTCGAGCAGACTCCTCCGTTCATCGAAGCCTGGCTCAGCCACCAACGCCAGGATGGTTTCTGGAAGCACGGGTCGGTGAGCACCGACTATTCGGCCATCCGCTGCCCGGTCTTCGCCGTGGGCGGATGGGCTGATCCCTACGTCAACGCCATCCCACAACTGTTGGCCGGACTCCGTGTGCCGCGCAAGGGGCTCATTGGGCCCTGGTCGCACAACTATCCCGAGCTGGGGAGCCCCGGACCGGCCATTGGTTTCTTGCAGGAATGCCTGCGCTGGTGGGACTACTGGCTCAAGGGCATTGAGACCGGCGTCATGCAGGAGCCCATGCTACGGGCGTGGATCCAGGAGAGCGCCGAGCCGCAGGGGTTTTACAGCGAGCGACCCGGGCGGTGGGTGGCCGAGCCCAGCTGGCCCTCGACCAACGTTCGCGACGCGCGCTTCTTCCTGAACCCACACTCCCTGAAACAGGAGCCGCAACCGCACGGTCGGCTTGAGATTCGCGGCGAGCAGCGGACGGGGTTGGAGGCGGGGGTGTGGTGCCCGTATGGCGGCGAGGGCGAATTGCCGGGTGACCAGCGAGCCGTCGACGGACAGTCGTTGACCTTCACCTCGGAGCCGCTCGGCATGCCGGTCGACATCCTGGGCTACCCGCGGGTTGCGCTGGAGCTGGCGGCTGACCGACCCAATGCGCTGGTTGCCGTGCGTTTGTGCGATGTCGCTCCGGAGGGCGCCTCCACGCTGGTCTCCTGGGGTTTGCTCAATCTCACCCATCGTGACAGCCACGAGAGCCCCACGCCCCTGGATCCCGGGAGGCGCTACGTGGTGCAGGTGCGGCTGAATGCTGTGGGGCACCGCATTCTTGCCGGTCACCGCTGGCGCGTGGGGGTTTCGCCAACCTACTGGCCCCATGCCTGGCCATCCCCCGAACCGGTGACCCTGAGTCTCTTCACGGGTGAGACCTCCTGTCTCGACCTGCCCGTCCGCAGCTCGCGTCCTGAGGACGAGGCGTTGCCTGCCTTTGGCGAGGCAGAATGGTCGCCCCCGTTGCCCTTGGAGGTCGTCAGGGCACCCTCGCGCGTGCGCTCCAGCCAGCACGACCAGCTCAGCGGAAAGTCCGAACTGGTCTTCCGACTGGACAGCGGACGGGAACGCTTTGTGGGTAGCGGCCTCGAGTACGAGGAATCGCACACCGACCGGCATACCATCGTGCGGGGCGATCCGCTGTCCGCCACGGTCGAGTGCGAATGGGACATCCGCATCGGCCGCGGCGCCTGGCAGACGCGCATTGCGGCCTCCAGCAAGATGACCGCCGATCATGACCGTTTCTTGGTCACATGTGAACTCGAGGCATTTGAAAGCGGCGTGCGGGTGTTTGCCACGACCCGTGCCTTTGGCGTGCCCCGTGACCATGTATAGCGAGCGCACGCCTAAGACCCCGGCCGCAGGCGCGGCCGATCCGCACGCGCTGAGGCCAAAGGCCGCCTTCGGGGCCGAGCCTCGCGGCGAGAGAGTGCAGCTGCGACCCGGCCCATCGCGCATGGAGCGAGGGGGAGACATGCCTGAAGCGGAGAGAGCCGTTCGCCGAGAGGCGCCGATTCACGGAAGAGGTGGGGGGTGAACATGTCGACCAACGGATGGCATCCGGCGGGCCCTCTGGTGGGGGGCGTGGTTCCGAAGTATCGCCAGTTGCTGCAGATGCTACGCAACAGCATTCATTCTGGAGAACTCGGTTCCGGCGCGCGTCTGCCAACTGCGGAGGAGCTCTCCAAGACCTTCGGCGTCAGCCGCGGCACGGTGATGAAGGCCCTCGCCCAACTCGAGGCGGAAGGGTTGGTGCATATCGTCCAAGGCGTGGGGTCATTCGTCGAAGCCGCCTCGACCAACACCATCCCCTTCCGTTTCATCGATGAGCGCAACGGGGAGAAGCCCAGCCCCCAGCGCTTCACCTACAGAGTGCTGGCCCAGCAGGTGATCCCGGCGCCGCTGGCCGTGGCCGAGCGGCTCATGGTCGAGCCGAACACCCCCGTCATTCATCTGGAGCGGCTGCGGCTGGTCAAGGAGCGCATCGTGGCGCATACACTGCGCTACCTGCCCGAGTCGCTTGCGCCGGCGGTCGCGACCAGCGACCTTTCCCGCCGTCCAATCCACGGACTGCTGGTGCAGCTGTCGGACCTTCCCCTGCTGCGGGCGGAGTTCAAGGTGGAATCGCATAACGCCAACAGTGAGGAGGCGCAACTGCTACAGCTGGCGGCGGGGACCCCGATCGTCGCGGTGGAGCGGCTGACCTTTACGGCCCCCAATCGGCCAGCCGTGTGGTATCGCGGATTGTTCGCCGGCACGTACTGGTTTGGCGTACGGCCCGACCCGGGGGCCCGCTGAAACACCTGAGGGCGTGGCTTCATGGGCAGGGGATGGCCGAGACGGCGAGGACAACAGCTGTGGATGAATATCAGGCAACGATGCTCAAACTGCTAGACCCCGCGGACAGCACGACCGGCGGTGGGTCGGCGGCGGCGCTGGCCGGGGCGATGGCGGCCGCCCTGGTCGGCATGGTGTGCCGCTTGTCGGCGGACAAGGCGCGGGCTGAAGACCTGCCAGACTACGCAGCGCTGGGGAAGACCGCCGAGAACCTTTCGCGCGATTTGCTCTTGGGCGCAACCCAAGACGGTCAGGCTTTCGAATCCGTTGGCCGGGCGCTGCACATGCCGAGGGCCACCGAGCGCGACCAGGCGACCCGGCGGGCGGCGATCGACGAGGCGTGGCAGCACGCGACCGAAGTGCCCCTGGCCAATGCCGATGGCTGTCGCCACGTGCTCGCCTGCGGCACGCGCCTGCGCGGGCACTCCAATCCGCAAACGGCCTCGGACCTCTCCTGCGCCCTGCTCCTGGCGCGCGCGGGACTCCTCGGATGCCTGGCCAATGTGGCGATCAACCTGCCGCATGTGAAGGACGCCGCCTGCGCAGCGGACCTCTCCGCCCGAGCGCGCATGCTGCAGGCCTGGACCCAGGCCCTGCCCCAGGACGACTCTGAGACGTGCCCCCTCTCACCGGCGGATGCGGGCGGGGTCAACCCATGAAGCAGGTTCTCTTGACCGAGGTGAACATCAGTGAAGGCAGGGACGCGGCCCTGGTGAGCCGCGTGGCGGAGGCGATCCGCCGCTTTCCCGACCTGCGCATTCTCGAAGTGACCTCCGACGCCGACCACAACCGTACGGTGCTCACCTATCTCGGCGAACCCCAGCACGTCTTGGAGGCCACCCAGGCCTTGGCGGCCACGGCCCTCGACCTGATCGACATGTCGCGACACAAGGGCTCCCATCCCCGGCTGGGGGCGGTGGATGTCGTTCCTTTTGTTCCGGTGCGGGGCATGGGCGTGGCCGAGGCGGTGGAGGTGGCGCGCGCCTTCGGGCGCTTCATGGGCCGCCGCGGGGTACCGGTCTATTACTATGAAGAGGCCGCCCTGCACCCGGGACGCAGCCTCTTGCCCGACATTCGCCGCGGCGAGTACGAAGGACTGTCTGAGAAACTGAAAGACCCGCAGTGGCTCCCGGATGAGGGACCGGCGACCTTCAACGCGAAGTCCGGAGCGGTGGTCACCGGGGTGCGCTTTCCGCTGGTCGCTTTCAATGTCAATCTGCGCACCCGAGACCTGGCGGTGGCGCAGCGCATTGCGCGGGCCGTGCGCCATAGCAGCGGAGGCTACCGTCACGTGCGGGCCCTGGGCCTGGCCCTCGAAGCCGAGGGCATGGTGCAAGTCTCGATGAATCTCACGAACTACACGCTCACTCCGATCCCGCGAGTCTTCGAGACCGTGCGCGCCGAAGCGGCCCGCTACGGCGTGAGCGTGGCCGGCACCGAACTGGTTGGTCCCGTGCCACTGGCCGCCCTGGAAGAAATTGTTCGGCACTACCTGCAGGCGCACACGTTCTCGATGAGCCAGGTTGTCGAAGCCGTGCTGCTCGAGAGCGGACCGGGCGACCCTGCGCCGAGCCCATCCTAGCCGACCCACGGAAAGGTGAGTTATGCCCAAGTCAGATATTCTCTACTCGGTCAAGGCCCAACGCGG
>JBGOXY010000209.1:0-4303 GCA_041479415.1 Anaerolineae bacterium | reverse complement strand
GGTGCGGGTGAGTTTCCGCACCGGACAAGGGCGGAGCGGTTCTTTCGATACACCATTCGCGGGGCTGGTGCCGGCGCTCAACCGCCGTTACCGTGAGACCGGCTCGGCGGCCGTGCGCGAGAAGATCGAAGCCTTGATGAGCGAACGCACGTGCGAGGCCTGCGGCGGCCAGCGCCTGCGTGCCGAGGCGCTGGCCGTGACCATCGACGGACGCAATATCATCACCGTCTGCGAATGGACCACCGATCATTTGCGCCAGTGGATCACCACCCTGGCTGAGGATACCGGTTCACAGTTTGCGACCGCGCGCCAGCAGCGCATCCTCGCGCCGATCCTGACGGAGATCCGCGGCCGGCTGCTGTTCCTCGAAGAGGTGGGCCTCGACTACCTCACCTTGCAGCGGACCGCCTCGAGCCTCTCGGGCGGCGAAGCCCAGCGCATCCGCATGGCCACCCAGATCGGCTCGCGGCTGAGCGGTGTGATGTACGTACTCGATGAACCGTCGGTGGGCTTGCACCCGCGCGATACGGGCCGGCTGCTCGCAAGCCTCGCGCGACTGCGTGATCTGGGCAATACCGTTTTGGTGGTCGAACACGACGAGGCTACCATCCGCTCGGCCGATTGGGTTGTCGATCTGGGCCCCGGGGCCGGACCACTGGGCGGCGAAGTGGTCGGGGAGGGTACGCCCGAAAGCCTGGCACGCCAGCCGAAGTCTCTCACCGGGCAATGGCTGGCCGGGAAACTGAGCGCCCCGACGCCGCACGCACGCCGACCCGGCAACGGGCAGGCCTTGACGATTGTCGGCGCGCGCGCCAACAACCTCAAGAATCTCACCGTGCGCATTCCGCTCGGTAAACTGGTCTGCCTCACCGGCGTTTCCGGCTCGGGCAAATCCACCTTGTTGATCGACGTGCTCTACGCCGGGCTGGTGGCCGGGGCACGCGCCGGCGAGTTCGCCGCCGCCGAACGCATCGATGGGGCGCACGAGATCGAGAAGGTGATCCACATCGACCAGTCGCCGATCGGCCGTACGCCTCGTTCGAACCCGGCCACCTACATCGGCTTGTACAGCGAGATCCGCGAGCTCTTCGCAACGCTGCCTGCCGCGCGCGTACGCGGCTATCGGCCGGGGCGGTTTTCGTTCAACGTGCGCGGCGGGCGCTGCGAGGCCTGCCAGGGCCAGGGCCAGATCCAGGTGTCGATGCAGTTCCTGCCCGACGTTTATGTTCCGTGCGAGGTGTGCAGCGGCACGCGCTTCAACCGCGAGACGCTGCAGGTGTTCTTTAAGGAGAAGAGCATCGCCGATGTGCTGGACCAGACCGCGGATGAATCACGCGAGCTGTTCGGCGCCTTCCCCAACATGCTGCGCAAGCTCGACACGCTGCGCGACGTGGGCCTGGGATATATCCGTCTCGGGCAATCCGCGGTGACGCTTTCGGGCGGAGAGGCGCAGCGCATCAAGCTGGCGCGCGAATTGGCGCGGCGTCCGGCCGGGCACACGCTCTACGTGCTCGACGAACCGACGGTGGGATTGCATGCGGTAGATGTTCAGCGGCTGATCCCGGTGCTCGAGCGGCTGGTGGAGGAGGGCCACTCGGTCGTGGTCATCGAACATAACCTCGACATCCTGCGCATGGCGGACCACATCATCGACCTTGGACCGGAGGGCGGCGACAAAGGCGGCATGCTCGTAGCCGAAGGGACCCCTGAGGAGGTGGCCGCGGTCGGCACATCGTATACCGGGCAGTACCTGCGCCCGCTGCTTTCCCCGCAGGCCCGCCCCGCCTCGCGCACGGCGCGCCGCGCGCCCGCACAGAAGAGGCAATGACCATCCTTCGCTTCCCCCGTGCATTCGAGGTGAGCCCACGGCTCGAGGCGGTTGAGCCGCTGGCGCGCTGCGACTGGCCCGCGTGCGGAGGCGCATGCTGCCTGCACGGCGTGTGGCTCGACCCGCTCGAGATGCAAGATCTGCACGCCCATGCGGATCTGATCGCGCCGTGGATGCCCACCGGCCGCAGCGACCCGGCGCTGTGGTTCACCTCCGAGAGCGAGGCCGAGCCCGGCATGCCAAGCGGTGAGGTCATTGCCGCTCAGGTTGTGCCTAACCCGGGCCACTACGGCGGGCAGCAGTGCGTCTTCCTGCGCAAGGATTCAAAGTGTGCGCTGCAAGCGGCCGGCGAGGCGGGCGGGTTGGACCCCTGGCGCTTCAAGCCATTCCACTGCATCTTGCATCCGCTCACTTTCGATGAGGCGAGGCTCGTTTCGCTCGCGCCGCTCGAGGAATTGAATGACGAGCCGGCCAGCTGCCTGCGCCGTGCCGCCGAGCCCCGCCCGCTGCGCGAGCTCTTCGCGTGCGAACTCGACTACCTCACACGCCAGGCGGAAGCGTAGCCAATCGTTCCGGGGAAACGCCCACGCGATGCGGCCCGTTGGGCACGCGTCGCACGATCCATCCTCTTCAACAGGAATGCGGCGTCATGGCCGATGGAGTGAATATCCGATGGCAAGCGGCGCCACCGCATGTTAGAATTGCCCCTCGCAAGTGTCTGCCCCCATCGTCTAGAGGACCAGGACGCGGCCCTTTCAAGGCCTAAACCGGGGTTCGAATCCCCGTGGGGGCACACCCCAACTGCCATCAGGCGGTTTTTGTTTACCCTCGGCCACCCGTCCTTCGCCGCCCCCGCCCTCCCAGGATCGAAGCGCGTTCGAGTCATGACATTTCTCCGCCGCCCGTCTGCGAAAATCATGTCCGGCGCCGGTCGCTGCGGGAGTAGAATGATCGCTGTCCTGAAGCGGATTAAGTCGGTCCGGGTTCGCTCCACGGAATGGTCCGGATCGAGAGAGGAGTACGTGCGATGATGCTCTACCTTCGCCTTGCCTGGCGCAACGTGTGGCGTCACCGCCGGCGCACCCTCATCATCGTCTCGGCCATGGGCTTCGGCCTTTCGCTGATGATGATGTACGATGGGCTGGTCGACGGCTTCAACCAGGCGATCTACGGCAATGCCATCAAGGTCCTGGGCGGCAACATTCAGGTGCATGCTCCGGGCTACCGAGAGAGCGCTGGGCAGAAGCCGCTCCTTCCACTTGCGGATGACGCCAAGGTCCTGGAAGTGGTGCGCGCCGAACCGGGCGTGGTGGCCGCCTCCCGCCGCATCAACACCGGCGGCCTGGCCAGCAGCCGCGAGGGTGCCTTTGCCGTGGGCATCACCGCCATCGAGCCGGAGGTCGAGCAGCAGGTCAATCTGGCCGGGCAGAACGTTGTTGCCGGCCGCTCGCTCACCGCCACCGACGGCGATGCGATCTTCATTGGCAAAGGCTTGGCCGACGCCATGGATGTGGCGGTGGGGGATCGCATCTCCCTGACCGGGCGGTCGGCTCACGAGCAGCTGCGCCAACGGACGATGACCGTGATCGGGATCTACGACCTGGGCATGGTCGACATCGAGAAGATCAACGTCTACATCTCGCTCGCAGAGGCGCAGACGCTTTACGGTCTTCCCGGGCAGTCGACCGAAGTGGCCGTCTTCCTGGATCGAGTGGGCGGCGAAAGGCAATTGATCAACAAGCTCTCCCCCGCGCTCCCTGGCCATGAACTGGCCTCCTTCGAGGACAGCTATCCGGAGCTGCAATACGCCCTGGCCTCCAAGGGCCGGGCGATGGACATCTTCAGCGTGATCATCCTGGGCATTGCCGGTATTGGGATCCTCAACCTGCTGCTGATGGCGGTGTACGAGCGCACGCGCGAGATCGGCGTGCTGGGCGCAATGGGCCTCAAACCGCGGCAGATCTCGCTGCTCTTCATCCTGGAGGGGACGCTGATCGGCGTGGTCGGCGTGGCCCTGGGGATTGTGCTTGGGCTGGCGTTCAACGGGATGATGCGGGCGGTGGGGTTGGACTTCACTTCGTTCTCCGGCATGACCAGCTATACGGCTCTGATCACCGACAAGATCTACCCAAGCTGGGGCATCGGCAAATTGCTGAGCCGCGGGCTGACGGTGGCCATCATCGCCGCTCTGGCGGCGGTTATCCCCGCCCGTGAGGCGGCGCAGCGCGATCCGGCCGAAGCGCTACACTACGTGTGAGGTCCACCATGATCCAATTACTGAAACTGGCCTTTCGCAACCTGGGGCGCAATCGACGGCGAACGTTCTTCTCCGCCCTGGCTATGGGGATGGCGCTGGCCCTCCTGCTGCTGATGGCCTCCGTCATCCAGGGGGAATACGGCGACGCCATCGAATTGGCCATCCATCTGCAATCGGGTCACTTGCAGGTGCGGTCAGCGGACTACGATGAGACCAAG
>JBGOXY010000208.1:0-4324 GCA_041479415.1 Anaerolineae bacterium | reverse complement strand
GTGCCAATGACCGCGATCGGCGAGCCGATCGGTACGCTCGTCCCGGCCTCGACGAGTTGCTGCCGCACGACGCCGCTGAAACCGGACTCGACCTCCACCGTCGCCTTGTCGGTCTCAATCTCGGCCAGCACCTCGCCCTTGGCCACGCTTTCGCCTACCCGTCGCACCCAGCGCACGAGTGTGCCTTCCGCCATGTCGAAGCCGAGCTTGGGCATGATAACGATGTCGGCCATCAGAGCACCTCCCGCACCGCCTGGATAATGTCATTCTCCTGCGGCAGGGCCATTTGTTCCAGGTTCCGGTTGTAGGGCAGCGGCACTTCTTTTTGCGCAACGCGGCGAATCGGGGCATCGACGTAGTCGAAGGCCTCCTCGTAGATGCGCGCGGCGATCTCCGCGCCCACGCCGTACGATCGCCAGCCTTCCTCGACAATCACTGCGCGGTTCGTCTTGCGGAACGAGTCGAGCACGGGTCCCATGTCGAGCGGGCGCAGCGTCCGCAAATCGACGATCTCGACTTCCACGCCTTCCTTGGCCAACTCCGCCGCTGCACGCTGCGAGACCTCCAGCATCTTGCTGTAGGTCACGAGAGTCACATCGCGCCCCGGCCTTTGGATGGCCGAGCGCCCGATGGGCACGAGATGCTCCCCTTCCGGCACCTCGCCCCGCAACTGGTAGAGGGTCGCGTGTTCAAGGAACAGCACCGGATCATTCGATCGGATGGCCGATTTGAGCAGCCCTTTGGCATCCGCCGGCGTTCCCGGTGCGACAACTTTGAGCCCGGGGAAGTGAGCGAAGATGGCATCCGGAGTCTGCGAATGTGTCGCACCCAGCTGCCTTCCACCCCCGCCCACGGCGCGGATGACGAGCGGCAGCATCATTTGGCCGTTGAACATGTAGTGGAGTTTTGCCGCCTGATTCACGATGTGATCCATCGCGGCGAATGCGAAGTTAATGGTCATCAGCTCCGCCACCGGGCGCGCGCCCGACAGCGCCGCACCGATCGCCCCCCCGATGATGGCCGCCTCCGCGATCGGCGTGTCGCGCACGCGCTCAGCCCCGAAGTGGTCGTAGAAGCCTTTCGTCACCGCGTACGTCCCGCCCCACAGGCCAACTTCTTCGCCCATAATGAAGACCTGCGGGTCGCGTTCCATTTCCTCCCACAGGGCCTGCGAGATGGCCTCGCGCATTGTCAGCTTCGACATGGGAACTTTCCTCAAACCGAGGCGAGCCCGGTTGCCTCGCGCTGGAGACTGGGCTAGTTGTCGGCGTAGACGTTTGCGAATAGCGCCTCGGCCGCCGGTTCGGGGCTGGACTCGGCGAATGTCACGGCTTCGTCGATCTCGCGGTGTGCCCCCGCCTCAAGTGCGTCGAGGTCCTGGGCGGAGGCAATCTTCTTACCCACCAGATAGGCGCGGCAGATGCTGATCGGGTCGTGCTCCTGCCAGTGCTTCACCTCGTCGGTCTTACGGTATCGCTCGGGATCGCCCATCGAATGACCACGGTAACGATAGGTGACCGCTTCCAGCAAGTACGGACCCTTTCCGCTCCGCACCTGTCCGAGCGCCTGCTCGGCCGCCTGGCGCACCGCCATCAGGTCCATCCCGTCAACCCGGGCCGAGGGCATGCCGTAGCCGATGGCCTTCTGGCTGATTTCTGAGACGGCCGAGGCCCGTGCGACGGAAGTGCCCATACCGTATTGGTTGTTTTCGCACACCCACAGGACAGGCAGGTTCCACACCTTGGAGAGGTTCAGAGCTTCGTGGAAGAACCCAATATTGGTTGCCCCCTCCCCGAAGAAGCAGATCGTCACGCCCACATTCTTGGCGTAGACATCGCCCAACGCCAGGCCTGCGGCAATTGGCAAGTGCGCGCCAACGACGGCATGACCTCCCCAGAAGTTCTTGGTCACATCGGCCAGGTGCATCGACCCGCCCTTGCCGCCGCTGCATCCGCTGGCCTTGCCCAGCAATTCGGCCATCACGACCTTCGCCTCGAGCCCGCAGTTTATGGCAATGCCATGGTCGCGATATGCAGTGATGACACGGTCGTGCGGCTGCCGCGCCGAAATGATGCCCGTCCCGACCGCCTCCTGCCCGATATACAGATGCAGGAAGCCGCCGATCTTCCCCTCTTGATAGAGCTGCGCCGCCCGCTCCTCCAAATGGCGGATGAGAACCATCTGGCGATATAGGCCAAGGTGCTCGTCTCTGTTCATGGGCGTTCCCCAGTGATATCTGTACCGGACACAAGAATACCGGGTCGCCCCGGCACCGATTGTGCGTTCCAAGTGACACCCGAACCCAAGTCTACCACGATTGTCTGAATTCCGGGAGATTCACCGTGTCGACAAGCCTGCCAGTGGCATGACCGACGGACAAAAGAGACCGTGCTCGGCACTTGAAGCCCGAGCACGGTGACCGTCGATTGTCATCTGGGTGGCTGACGGGGCTTGAACCCGCAACGACTGGATCCACAGTCCAGTGCTCTGCCAATTGAGCTACAGCCACCATTGGCGCGCCATTCTAACATGCTCAAACGCCAAGCGCCAAGGATGAGGACTCCAGAATCTCCCCGGCACGCCGCGCGAGAAGCGCCCTACCCGCAGGAGGTCACCCGATAAGCCGCGACGCCAATGGGTGGCTCACGCGTTGGTCGCTTCGAGCAGGCGCCGGCGGACTTCCTCCGCGAGTGCTTCGATCTTCACCTCGATCTGCTCTCGCTTTGCCAGGTCCTTGAGGCTGACGCTGCCCCGTGCCGATTCATCCGGTCCGCAAATGACGGCGAAGCGAATGCCGGCCTGGTCGGCGTACTTGAGCTGCTTGGGAAGTCGGTCCGGCGTTGGATACCATTCAACGAGTAAGCCAACATCCCGGAGTCGGCGTCCCAGATCGAGTGAGGCGCCGACCTCGCCCTGGCCAAAAGTAGTCACCAACACCTGGGCCGGCGCCGCACGGAGCGACGGCAGACAACCGAACTTCTCAAGTACGAGTTGAATGACCACATCACCCATGGCGAATCCGACGCCTGGCAAGCGGTCCCCGCCCACGTCGCCGACCAAGTTGTCGTAGCGTCCTCCTCCCAGCACCGCGCGAAACTCCCCATCCCGGTCGCGCGCCTCGAATACCGTTCCCGTGTAGTAGTCGAGCCCGCGCACAATAGTCGGATCGTATTCAACGTACTCCTCGAGGCCGAGGGCCTTGACAGCCTGGAAGAAGGCCTGCAGCTCTGCGCTCTTCGTCCACAAGTCCTTGTTCTCGAGCAACTGCGAGATTCCACGAATCGAAGTTGTGCTCAGTCCTTGCTCCGCCGCGTAAGCTTCCCACTCCGAAGCGCGCATCTTATCGCGCCGGTCGATCAAACGGAACACCATTCCGCGCAGTTCAGGTGCGATGCCCAGCCGAGCCAACTCGGCTTCCAGCAATCGCCTGTTGTTCACTTGCAGGTACACCTGAGAAGGTTTTAGACCGACGTTGCGCAGGAATGTCGCCGCCACGCCCGCCAACTCCGCATCCGCCTCGGGTGACTCGACTCCCAGTAGGTCGATATTCCATTGGAAGAACTCACGCGTGCGGCCCTTCTGCGGGCGCTCGTACCGCCAAAACGGACCGAATGACCACCATCGAATGGGCAGCGGCAGTTGCCGTTGCCGTGCAGCAACCATGCGCGCGAGGGACGGAGTCAACTCGGGGCGCAACGTGATCTGATCCCCGCCGCGATCGGCGAAGCAGAATGCCTGCTCTTTGACCAGCTCCTCGCCAGACTTGGCGGCATACAAGGCGAGCGGCTCGAGGCAGGGGCCCTCGTATTCCTGGTAACCAAACGAACGCGAGACACGAGCGATTTCCCCGTACAGCCACTGGCGCAACGCCATGGCCTCAGGATAGAAATCGCGCGTGCCCTTAACCGGTGAAATGATGGTCTTCATTCGGTCTCCAGCTTGCCGCTCCCAAGATGCGAGCGCGCGTCATCCGGCATCCGTAATCGGGACGGAGAAATCACCGGCCCGCCCGCCGTGCAACACCGCGCTCCCATCGGCCAGGTTCAGCGTTCTTGCCGTCGTGCCGACTCGGCGGTGAATCAAACCTCACCCCGCAGAGATTAGATAAAAGAGCGGCCCGATTTCAGGCCGCTCCGTGTCGGGGCGGGCGGATTTGAACCGCCGACCCCCTGCACCCCATGCAGGTGCGCTAGCCGAACTGCGCTACGCCCCGTTGACCTCGTCATTATAGCCGATGCGCCTCAGCCTGCCCAGGGCGTACGATCGTGCCCCGCCATGCGCCACTCCGCTCACGCGCCACTATTGAGCCGGAAGCCGTGTCCTC
>JBGOXY010000207.1:0-4348 GCA_041479415.1 Anaerolineae bacterium | reverse complement strand
GATGGAGCGTAGATCGTTCCGGTATACAGCGTGTCCGAAGTTCCGGTGAGGATGATGTTATCCGTGTTGGAGGGGGCCATGTAGATGAACATGCCGGCCCAGTCACCGGAGGTCGGTCCGTTGAGATGGACCAGCGGGTTGCCCTGGATTTCCACTGGCCCATCGGTAAGATACAGCGTCACTCCATCGCCGGTGATCGTCCCGCCATTGGCCTGGAATCCGGTTGAACCATAGATGCAGTACAGCCCGGCTTCCAGTGTCAGATTGGCTCCGGCCATGGAGGTAATGCTGCGGTAGCGGCCCGGCGGGATGCTGGCTGTCTTGCCGGCATTGAGCTTGTAGATGCCATAATCTGGCAGCCCGCCGCATGCCGGTGTAGGCACCGTAGGCAGCACCTGCTGCGGCTGGTTCTCCAACACGCCCCCCACGAGAGTGCCGCTGCCTGTCGAACGGTAGGCCCCAGCGAGTTCGAAATTGCGGCCGGGCGAAAGGGTGACATCGCCGGTCCCGCTCGACCGTCCAGACACACAGCTTGGAAAACTGTCGGCCGTTGAGTTCGAGAAGATATTGCCGTCGACAACCAGCGTATCCGCGTTGCCATGAAACCAGATCGTGTCGCACTCGGACGGATCGGTGCCGAAGATGGCGTAGCCCTGGGCGATGTTTCGCAAGGGCAACCCGCGCGCCACGGCCCGCACAGTGAATTCGGCCGAACCGTCATAGACCAGATGAATGAGCGCAGTGGGGATCTGCGCGCGCACACTCACTTCGACATAGGCGGGCTGGCCGGTGTAGGTTCCCTGGGTCGGCGGGCACGAAACCGTTACCCAGTCATCGTGGGTGTCGTTCTGGTAGCCGTAGTCGCCGGCCTGCTCCCTGGCCTTTGTGGTGAGGGCAGCGTTGGCCATGCTGCACAGCTCGTGGATCGGCTGCTCGCCGAGGTTGAAGCGGCTCATGATAAAGGCTCCCGCCAGCGAAGCCTGGTCGGCCGCATTCTGACCCTGGCGGCGGATCATCAGGATGTTCCCGCCATCCAACGCCAGGCCGGCTATACCGGCCAACGCCACAAGCAGCAAGGCGAAGATCACAAGCGACTGGCCACCCAGGCGGCGCCCCGGCATGGCGCGCGGTGCGCAGCCGAAAAGTGAAGGGCCGGATGTCCGGAGCGAAGGTTTCGTCATTGCAGCCTCGCTTTCGCGACCAGGGCCGGGCTTGGCGCATCCGGTGGAGCTAGCGCAGGATGATGCCGGATGCGCGCGCATTCAAGTCGAAGGCGTCGTCGCCGACGATGAGATTCATGAAGGGTGCGATGAGCTGATAGCGGTAGATCACGGTGACCTCGATCGGCTCCCCGGCAACGGTCCCATGCGGCACATCGACGGCAACGGTCGTGTTGGCCCAGTCCACGAGGCCTGCGCGGGGCGCCGAATTCTGCACGCGGTACGTCACGTTGTCGGGATTGGCACAGTTGGCAGGCGTCACGCAGACCGGGTATACCTGGGCAAAGCTCGCGCCTTCGCCGGCCGCCGTTTGCAGGGCGAGGAACGTGTAATACATGCGCCCCAGGTCTGCGAGCCCCATGGTCAAAATCAGAACCACCACGCTGACCAGGACGAACTCAACCAGACCCTGCCCTGCCTGCCGCCGGCGGAGCAGAGCGGAGGCATGGCGCGCGGTTCGAATGGATCGGGTGGACACGGTTGTCGGGTACATGGGAATCACCGATGCCCAGTCCATCAGGACTGGACCTCCTTGATAATCGTTCGAGCCGACAGGAACGTGACCGGCAACGGCGGAAGATCGAAGAAGAGCACCATGGGCTGGTAGGTCGAGCGGACGGAGACCACGATCCGGTCAGTCGTCTGTATCAAACTAGGCGCCGGATGCCCGTCGCACAATGCCAAATAGGTGCTGTTGTCGTAAGCGGTGCTGTCGCCGTCGTCGTACCAGATATCGATGTCGCTATCCTCCAAAGCATGCAGGCTGGCCGAGCGCTTGGCGGCCGCGCGGATGCCCGCGCAGTCGAGGAAATGCAGGGTGCCCGAACTATTCGTCCCAGAGGCAAGAGCGTAGCGGGTCGCTTCTTGCGCAGCATTCGACAGGCTGCTGTAAACGATGAATAGCCGCCCGAACTCGAAGACCGATGAGACGATCATGATCAGCACTGGCAAGATGAGCGCGAATTCGACGGCCGCCTGGCCGCGCCGCGGGCGGGGCGAAGTGTGCCGCGCGGTGAGACTGGAAGGGGCAGAGCGGGTGCTGGTACTCATGAGGATCACCTCCTCCGGCGCGTGCCGGTCATTCTCGCACCGACGAGGGTCCGAAGCTATCACCAACGGCGCGGGAAAACGAACGGGCCTGGCATGGCCAAGCCCGAAAGACACGGTGCAAGTTCAAATCTGTCATTGAGCGTCTTCGGCAACCTGGCAGTCGTGACCACCGCTGGTGGTTTTAGACCCAATGGCTTTGCGTCGCCGGCTTTCGCCGGCTTTGCCTTTGTCGGACTTGGTAAGGTGCAGAACTTGCACGCTCATTGTAAGGCGATTACCCACCGCTCTTCTTGCGTGAATCTTGCGGGTAAGTTGCGTCAGCCCTGTATGGGGCACTTTCCGGTGGCAAGAGTTGCCATCGAAAGCGTTGAATGGCTTCTACCCTCGGACGGGTGGATGCAAGAGTTCTACCTCACCCCGACTGCGACGGCATGTGAACGAGCCGCCACTCGCCCCGAGCCTTCTTGCGATTTGGCTTCGCCGTATCTGCATCCACGATCCAACTCGAGTCAGACAAGAGGCGAGACGGTGATTTTAGTCTCCGCCTTCTGCCAGCCATTGTTCGATGACCGACACATAGCCGGGCACGTCCGCCATGGCCGCCGCATGCCCCGCTGCGCGGAAAGTGTGGATCTGCGCCTGCGGGTAGAGCGCTCGCAGGGCCGCATGCGTGTCCGCTTCTACCAGCGGGTCGTCCTCGCCTTCGAGAATGAGCAGGCGCCCAGGCCAGCCGGTCAGATCGCCGGGTGAGAACCGCGATTGCAGGTCGAAATCGACTGCGGCCCGGAAGCGCGCGATGACGGCGCGCTTGGTGAACTGGCGCAGCAAATCGTTGTTCGCGGCCCGCCAGAATTCGCGCCGGGCATCGGTCAGCGGAGCCAGCGCCCGCTCGCTTGTGGCGCGCATGAGCGCACTTACCCAGGCCGCGGGCATCAGGCGCAGCAGGGTCAGCACCCGGCGGTTGGCCCGTGCGCTCTCGGGATTGGGCGCACCGGTATGCGAAAGGATCAGCGAGTGAACCACGTGCGGCGCCTGGCGAACCAGCCACTGCGCAATTAACCCGCCAAAGGACGCGCCGCGAACATGCACAGCGCCGCCACCCTCGGCTTCCACGATGGCCGTCGTACCGTGGACCAGTGCTTGCATGCTCGTCGCCTCGGCCGGATACGAGGGCGCGATAAACCGCCGTGTTCGCGTGAAGTGCTCGGCCAGTTCGAAAGTGGCCTCGCCCGCGCCCTGCAGCCCGGGCAAGAGCAGCAATGGTCTGGCCCCGGCGCCACCCACGCGATAAGTCCAGCCCACGCCTTCCACCGTAAGCGACCGCGGGGGATATGTGCTTCGGAACGAGGCGAGTGCCTGGACCGCCTCGACAGCGGGGGAGAGGGGGGCCACGTCCGCATCGGGCTTGGGCATCACGTGACGCTCCTGGGAGAACACGCCGGGCTCGCGCACAACACTTGTGTACGGCGGAGCCCTAGACGCTCGGGCGAGCAGACAGCTGCACCAACGCGACACCCCCAATCCCGATGACCATGCCGATGACCTGCACGGGCGTCAACCGTTCGCCGAGGATCATAAACGACATCAGCGCCGTCGCGAAAGGCGAGAGGTTCATGGCTACATTGGCTTCGAGAGCGGTCAGGGTTTTGAGCGATCGATTGTAGAGAATGTAGGCGAGCACCGTATTGATCGAGGCCAGCCAGGCGATAAGGGCCCACACTCGCCATGAGGGCAACGTGACTCCCTCGACCGAGATGGCCAAGATGAGCAGCGAGGCGCCGCCGAGCCCCAATGGCAGGGCGGTCAAGGTGAAGGTGTCGAGCTGGCCCATGCGCGCCATATCGCGGCTGAGGATGGCAAACACGGCAAAGCCTACCACCCCGATCACAGCGATCACCAGGCCCAGCGGTTGACCCGGCGCGAGCCCCATCGCGAAGAAAAGCGCACACCCCGCCACGCACATCCCCACGCCGCCAACCTGGCGCAAGGTGGGTCGTTCGCGCAAGTAGGTGATCCCGGCCGCCAGCACCAGAAGCGGGAGCAGCCCGACGATGAATGATGCGGTGGTGGGTGAGATG
>JBGOXY010000206.1:0-4374 GCA_041479415.1 Anaerolineae bacterium | reverse complement strand
GCCAACATATGGTCGTCATCGCGCCAGGCCAGCATGTCCACCAGCATGGGCCTGCGCCCGAGATGGCGCAGCGCGGCGATGGCCAGCAGGGCGCCATCGTAGCAATGGGCCTTGCGGTCGCGCAGCACGTTCAACGGGCAGCGGTAGCGCGGTTCGGCGCTGTACGGAATAGAATCCAGAAACGCCTGGATGCTCGCCGGGCTGTCGAGTGAGCGAAACAGGCGGCGTTGGCTCACACTGAGCGCCTGTTCAAGGGCGCGCAGTTCGAGGTCGGAGGCGGGGCGGCGTGGCGGCATAGCGGTCCTTTAGCGAGCGGGATTCTCGGGCGCGCGGCCTGCCTGCGCGGCGAGCCATAGCGCATGCAATGTGCTTAGCCGCTCGCGCAGGCGGCGGTCGAGTGCCTCGGTCTGGCCGGTGGTGACATCGTCCTGATTCTCGAAGACAACGTACGGAATGCGAAGAACGCCCAGCAATAGGCACTCGGGGTCGGCGCGGCTGAGGTCCGGCCAATCATCTTCGCGGTACAGACGGGTCATCTTCTCGTCGGACAGTGAGTGCTCCAGGATACTTCCCGGACGTGCGGGGTTGAACCGGCGGCGGTTCTTGCGCAACGACTCCTCGAAGGTGACGTCGACGTACATCAAGGCGGCGCGCGAGAGGATGGCCGCGTCCAAGCGGCCGAGAGCCCGCTGGTAGCCGCCGTGTTCCGAGCCGCGTGAGAATTCTAGAATGAAAGAATGCGCCGCGGCTCTAGACCCAAGCTCCCCTGATGCGGCGATATAGTCATGCGCCAGGCGTTCAATCAGCAGGTCCCACAGATGCGTGTAAAGGAAGAAGCCTCGCGCGTCGGTGTGCAGCCGCGGCTGGCCGAGACGGCTCTCCAGCAGGTGGTCCTCCTCCATCCACGACCACAAGTAGGGGAAATCGTCGAGCACCCTCAGCTCGCCCAAGCCGAAATCGGCGATCCGCCGACCAGCTTGCAGACCGCGCAGGTGCTCGACGATCTCGCTCTTGCCCGACGCCGGGCGTCCGATCAGGATGAGAAGCGGCAGAGGGTCGGTGGTCATGGTCTATCCACGAACGCAGGATGTCACTCCCGCGGGAGAATAGCGTGTCGTGCCGTAGCCCCGATTCTAACCTGAAGCCGGAAGGGGCTGACCAGTCTGCGCGTTATCGAAGGAGGAGATGGATTAAGCTAGCGCGTGGCGGATCATCCGGGCAGCAGTAGGCCGGCCAGCCAGAGGACCGACATCCCCACGACCAGCGTGAGCAAGATGCTGCGCGTCTTCCATGCGACGAGGACTGCGACCATCCCCGCTAGCGCGCGCGGGCTGAGCGGCCAGAGCTGGACCATGCCTTGAGGAGCGAGGACGGCCGGCAGGACGAGCGCACTCAAGACGGCTGCGGGCACGAGCCGCAATGGACGAATGATCCACGCCGGAGCCGTGCCGCGGTGGGCCAAAGCAATGAATGAAAGGCGGGTAAGGTAGGTCGCAATCCCTGCCGCCAGCAGCGTCAGCCCCAGGCTCATGCCTCGCCTCTCTCCAGCGGGGTAGCGGCCAGAATGCCGGCGACCGCGGCTAGGAGCACACCCAGGCCAAGAGGCAATCCGCGCAAAGCAACGGCCAGCCCGCCTGCCACAAGTGCCGCGGCAATAGCGGCGCGGTCCTTCAATTGCGGAACCACCAGGGCGATGAACATGAGCGGCAGAGTAAAGTCGAGGGACCATGATTGGGGCAGGCGAGCACCTGCGAAGAGGCCAAGGGCCGTCGAGGCTTGCCAGGAGGCCCACAGGGTGAGGCCCGCGCCCAACAAGAAGAAGTGTCGGTTAGCGCGCGGGCCATCGGCCTCCAGGTGCCCAATGGACACGACATAGGCCTCATCGGTCAAGAGGTAGGCCAGCAGGGCTTTCCAGCCGGCGGAGAGATGGGCCAGGTGCGGGGCGAGCGAGGCGCTGTACAGCGCGTGGCGCAGGTTGATCGCGGCGATCGAAACCACGATCACCACGCCGGAGGCCCCGCCCGCGACCAATTGGGACATCACGAATTGCGACGAGCCGGCGAAGACGACGGCCGAGGCCGCCTGGGCCGTCGCGGGGGTCAATCCGGACTGGATGGCGATCACGCCGTAGATCAGCCCGAATGGGACGACGCCAAGCAGGAGAGGGATCTCGGCCAGGATGCCGCGCAGGAACTCCTCCCGCGCACCTGCAGCCGGTTGACCTGAAGGGTGCGCGCGTGTTGAGGGAGAGTTGGAGGGAGAGCCGGAGGTTGTGGGCTGGCTGCCGCTCACCATCGGCTCCGACGGAGACCTGTGCCCGGACCTCGTCACTTGGCGGCCCCGGCCGCGGGCAACCCGGCCACCGGCTTGGCACTGCGCACGGCGTTGAGAACGGCCTCGGCCACAACTTCGGCCGCGAACGCGCCGACGATGTTGACGTCGGCCTCTTTTTCGCCGAGGGCCAAAGCAAAGATCGTGTCACCATCGAGCATGGTATGCGCCGGGCGGATGGTGCGGGCAACGCCGTTTTGGCCCATCTGGGCCAGCTTGGTGGCGTGTTCCTTGTTCAGCCGAGCGTTGGTTGCCACGACTCCGATCACCGTGTTCCCGCGCGAGGCGAACCCCAGGATGGTACGGCCGGCCAACGTGCGCATGACCTCCAACGTGTCGGCAAAGTAACCCGGCGCGCCCAGTCGCAGCGGGCCGAGCTGTTTGGAACGAGCGCCCGCGACGATTGAGCCGGTGTGCGGGTCGATGACGTCACCGAAGGCATTGACCGCGACGATGGCACCCACTCGAATGCCTGCGCCGATCTCCATCGAGGCGGTGCCGATGCCGGACTTCATGGCCTGGCCCATGCCGAAGATCTTGCCCACCGTTGCGCCCATGCCGGCGCCGGCATTGCCCTCGTCCGGCCTCCGGTCGGAGGCAGCCTCACACGCGCGGTAACCCATTGCGGCATCCGGCCGGACGTCGGCCCGGCCGAGGCCGAGGTCGAACAAGATGGCCGCCGGGACGATCGGCACGCGGGCAACACGCACGTCGAATCCCACTCCGCGCTCTTCGAGGTAGCGCACCGCGCCGGAGGCGGCATCCAGCCCGAAGGCCGAGCCGCCGGCCAACATCACCCCATGCACGCGTTCGACCAGGTGGACCGGGTGCAGCGCGTCGGTTTCGCGCGTGCCGGGTGCGCCGCCGCGCTGGTCCACGCCGCCCACGGCGCCGCCTTCGCACAAGATGGCCGTGCACCCGGTCAGCGCCACGTCGTCATGAGCGTGTCCGACCCGCACGCCTTCGATATCGGTGATGGCGTTGCTCAGTGACATGCTTATCCTCCAGATGGGCGAACTCTGATGCGACGCGCGGCGGGCATGCCGCCGCGTCGTTAACCGAATTCAAATACCGACCTGTTAGGCTGAGACATCATAACGTTGAAGGTGAGATGATGACCAGGGTTTTCGACGCTCCAATTCATTCGAGCGATCAGAGCTTCGAGCGCGTGCTTGCGGCCGGGCTGCCCGTGGCGGCTGTCTTCTCGGGGCGTGAGCTGGCCGAGGACCTCGACCAGGCCATGCGCCGCTTGGCGCGCGAACATGCGGGCAAGGCTTTGCTCGTCCGTGTACGCGCAGACGAGAATCCGCGCCTGACGGCCGAATATCGAGTGGAGCGAGTGCCGTGGCTGGTCAGCTTGCGCGGCGGCGCAACGATGGGCAGCCAGCCGCTTGCAGATGCAGGCGCCCTCGAGGCACATCTTGCCCACCTCCTGGGCGAGGGACCCGTGCCCACGGTGACGGAACGCAGCGCGGGAGGCGCCGAACCCCGATCCTCCTCAGCCGGGATGCATCGCGAACCGCTCGCTGTTTCGGACGCATCCTTTGCCCATGACGTGCTGCACAGCGACTTGCCGGTGCTGGTCGATTTCTGGGCGCCGTGGTGCGCACCCTGCCGCATGGTGGCTCCTACCGTGGAGAAGTTAGCGCGTGAAGAGGCGGCCCGCTTGCGGGTGGCCAAGCTCAACGTGGACGAGAATCCGGTTGTCGCCGGGCAGTTCGGTGTCACCGGCATTCCCACGATGATCCTCTTCCAGGGCGGGCAGGTCGTTGACCGATGGACAGGCGCATTGCCCGAAAGCTCGATCCGCGCCCGGCTTACACGCTGGATCTAGACCTCCACTCAGCGCGTGCCTTTGTCCGCGCCGACGCGTACACTGGCCGGCTCACGTCCGGCACGACGACCCAACCCCACAACGCCCGAATGCTCCGGGAACAACATCTCGCGTTGCCCAACATGGCCTTTTCGGGCCGCGGCGGCCCCACGTACCGTGCGTACTCCCGATTCGCTACGCAAGCAATGCGATGACCCTGGCAACGATGT
>JBGOXY010000205.1:0-4440 GCA_041479415.1 Anaerolineae bacterium | reverse complement strand
TGATCAACGCGCAGACCGACCTGGACGAGAACCCGCGGGGTGTCGCTCGCCGCATCCGCGGCGACGTCGTTTTCGACGCGGTGGGCTTCCACCATGAAGGCAAACAAGTGCTGCGCGGGGTGAGTTTCGTCGCCCGCCCGGGAGAGACGATCGCCATCGTCGGCCAGACCGGCTCGGGCAAGACGACCCTCACTCGCCTCATCAATCGCATCTATGATGCCGACGCCGGGCGAGTGCTGGTGGACGGAGTGGACGTGCGCGAATGGAGCATCGATTCGCTGCGTTCCCAGATCTCGACCATTGAGCAGGACGTGTTCCTCTTTTCGCGCACGATCGCCGAGAACATCGCGTTTGGAGTGGCGGATACGACGCCGGAGGCGATCGAACGCGCCGCGCGTGAGGCGCAGGCCCACGATTTCATTCTCTCCTTTGCCGAGGGCTACCAGACGATGGTCGGCGAGCGGGGGGTGACGCTCTCCGGCGGACAGCGCCAGCGCATCGCGATCGCGCGCGCCTTCCTCACCGACCCGCGCATCCTCGTCCTCGACGACAGCACCAGCGCCATCGACAGCGCCACCGAAGACGAGATTCAGCGGGCCATGCACCGCATCAGCCGCGAACGCACGACTTTCCTTATTACTCACCGCCTCAGCCAGATCCGCTGGGCGGACCGGATCCTGGTGCTGCAACGCGGCGAATTGGCGGATCAGGGCACCCACGAGGAACTGTTCGCGCGCAGCGCCGATTACCGGCGCATTTTCGCGCGCTACGATTGAGGCTAGGAGCGCATGGGCTTTATTCTCGACGGACTTGAAACCGAGGCTTACGACCGGACGTACCGCGATCGGGATCTGACGCGGCGCGTGATCGGGTACTTTCGCCCCTTTCGCGCGCAGGTCGTGCTCGTCGCGGCGACCCTGGCGCTCAACTCGGTGGCAGGTTCGGGCGGGCCGATCATCATTTCGCGGTCGATCGACGTGTTGGCCGCCGACCCCTCTCTGGCGAGAATGGCGGCGCTGAGCGCCCTGACGTTGGCTGTGGGCGGCCTGGCCTGGGTATGCAACTTTATCCAGCAGCGCATTTCCGCGCGGGTGATCGGAGATGTGGTGCTGCAACTGCGGCAGGATGTCTTCGCCGCAACGGCCAGCCACGATCTCTCCTTCTTTGAGGAACATGCCTCGGGCAAGATTGTCAGCCGGATCACCTCCGACACTCAGGATTTCTCGGATGTGGTCTCGCTGGTGGTCAACCTCATCAGCCAAGTGTTGTTGGTGGGATTCCTATTGGTGTGGCTGCTGCGGGTTCATGTGGGCCTCACGCTGCTGCTGCTGCTCATGAGCCCGGTGGCGGCCGCGATTGCCCTCAGCTTTCGGCGCATCGCGCGGGCGGTCACCCAGCGTGCGCGGCGGGTGACGGCCAAGATCAATGCGCAAATCCAGGAATCGATCTCGGGGATCATGGTCGCTAAGGCCTTCCGTCAGGAGCTCGCCATCTACCAGACCTTCGCGGCCAACAACCGCCAGGCCTACCGCGTCGGATTGCAGCGCGGGCTCACGCTCGACACGATCTTCCCCATCATGGGCATCGCCTCGGGTGTGGGTGTAGCGCTGCTCATCTACTTGGGCGGTTTGCGCGTGCACAGCGGAGCGATCTCTCCCGGCAACTGGTACCTCTACATGCAAGCGGTCAGCTTCTTCTGGTGGCCGCTGATGAACATCGCCTCCTTCTGGAGCCAGTTCCAGGACGGTCTTTCGGCGTCGGAGCGCGTCTTTGCGCTGATCGATGCCGAATCCAAGGTTGTTCAGCGCGGCGCCGAGCCGGTCGAGAAGGTTGCGGGCCGCATCACCTTCCGTCACGTGAGCTTCACCTACACGGGCAAGGAAACCGTCTTGCCGGATTTCTCGCTCGATATTCGCGCCGGCGAAAGCGTCGCCCTGGTGGGGCATACCGGCGCGGGCAAGAGCTCGGTCGCCAATCTGATCGCCCGCTTCTACGAATACCAGGCGGGAGAGCTGCTGGTGGATGGGCGAGACATTCGCCTGCTTAACTTGCGCGACTATCGGCGACACATTGGGCTTGTGCCCCAGGATCCGTTTCTCTTCTCGGGGACGGTGCGCGAGAATATCCACTATGGGCGCGAGCAGGCCAGCCCCGCCGACATTGTGGCCGCGGCTGTGCGCATCAGCAACGGCGAGTGGATCTCCGATTTGCCGGCCGGGCTGGACAGCGATGCGGGCGAGCGCGGGGCGAACCTCTCCATGGGTCAACGGCAGCTCGTGGCGCTGGCGCGCGTGCTGCTCAAGAATCCGTCGGTGCTGATTCTGGATGAAGCGACCGCGAGCGTGGATCCCTTCACCGAGGCGCAAATTCAAGAAGGGCTCGAGCACGTGCTGCGCGGCAGGACGTCGATTGTGATCGCCCACCGCCTTTCGACGGTGAAGCGCGCCGACCGCATCGTGGTCATGGACCATGGAAGAATCATCGCAGAAGGAACCCACGAGAGCTTGATGGCGCAGGGCGGGCACTACGCGGAACTCTACAGTTTGTATTTCCGACACCAATCGCTGGAGGCCCTCAACCGACCCGTTTGGCGACGCGAAGGGAGCCCGGCCTCATGAGCAAAGGCACCCGCGTGTCTTGGCCGCACAGTGTGATGACTAGGGTGCTGCCCTCCAATCGGCTGGCGGAAAGACCGTCGGTGAAAGGACGCGCGGGAGCACTCAGCACCTTCCCGCGCGTTGCCTTGGTCTGCGTCCTGCTCTCAGCCCTATGGAGTGGGACCCCTCGGGTGGCTCGCGCCGACATTGCACCCCCTGAACAACCGCCGGGCAGCAGCCTGGCTCCGGATGCCGAAATCACTTATGTCGTCATGGTGTCGGAGGAGGTGCTGTTGACGGTGCAGGCGACTCCCTGGAACGGCACCTACTCTGTTGAGGAAGAGAACCGAGGGGTGACACAGGATTGGGCAAGGGTCGAGGCCCACTTTGTCATGCGCAATTCGGGCACGCACCGCGAGGCGATGGCAGTACGCTTCCCGTTGAGCATTCCGTTGCACGACGAATCGTCGCCAAACGAGATCCACGGTCTGACGGTGCACGTCGATGGGCGCCCAGTCGCGACCCGGCGGATCGAGGCGCCTTTTGACGGTGGGGGAAATACCGAAGAGAGCCCGATCGGGTGGGCGGTCTTCGACGTCGACTTTCCCGTGGGGGCCGAGGTCCGCATCGACGTCGAGTATCCCCTGCGGGCGACGGGCTACGCTAATCAGGAATCGCGCTTCGTCTACGTTTTGGGCACCGGCGCTGGCTGGCGAGGGGCCATCGGCCAGGCCGACATCAGCCTGCGCTTGCCTTACCCGGCATCGATAGAGAACATCGTCGACTATGATGCGGGATGGATGACTCCGGAGTACCAGCTCGAGGGTTCCGAAATCCGGTGGAGCTACGCTGACCTCGAACCCGAGGCGGGCCGGGTTGTGACCGCAACTCTTGTGGCGGTGGATCTATGGCAGGGCGTGGTGAAAGCGGAGGCCGACGTGATTCCGCGGGCCGAGGATGGCGCTGCCTGGGGAGCGCTGGCCCGCGCGGCGAAGATCGCACTCTGCAACGAGAAGGGGTACTGGCCGCGACAGGATGCGGGCGGGCGGCACCTGGCTGAGCGCAGCCTGGCCGCCTATGAGAAAGCAACCGCTCTTGCTCCGGACGACGCTCGCTGGCATGCTGGTTATGCCGAACTGCTGGCAAAGCTCGTAACCAGCGGGAATGCCGACGATCCGATATTGGGGCGAGCGATCGTGCAGCTCAACGCCGCGCTCGAACTTGAGCCGACAAACGCCCAGGCACTGCAGGTTGTTGAGGACTTGCGTGGCCGCGCATCCATCGCACTCGAGCAAGCGGCCTCCGGTGCCCGGGTGGTCATGATGACCTCCACGCCGACCGTCCGTGTGCCCACCGCCGCCGTATCACATGCCATGGTGCCCTCGCGCGCTGCCACCCGCGAGGCAGCCACCTTCGGACCGACGGCGGCGACCACCACCCCGGAGTCCGCGCAGGCCAGCGGCACGAGCGGTGGATGCCTCGGGGCTGCCGCAGCCATCGCGTTAGCCGCTCCCCTAGTTGTGGTCTCTTCCCGGCCCAAGCGATCAGCCGCGCGCGGCCGCGCCCCCTCCGCACATTGATCTGCAGGCTCACGCTATTCTCGCCTGCCCGCCTACAGCGGATGCGCGCAGGCTGTGAAAGGCCGGCCGTTTCAGGGGGGCGCAGATTTGTCCGACCTGGCTCGGCCGTCGTATGGCAGTCCCATCGAGAGGAGCCGTAGATCTTGTCCTATGCTCGATCCGCTCGCTGTCGACCTGTTCGATTTGGATGGAGTGCTTATCACCTCGGGCGGCTACAACGCGGCGCTGAAGGCAACCGTCAATCACTTTGCTCGCAAGATGGG
>JBGOXY010000204.1:0-4445 GCA_041479415.1 Anaerolineae bacterium | reverse complement strand
TGGGTCGGTCACGATTGGGGCAGCCCCGTCGTCTTCTCGCGTTTGGGCTCGCTACGCGCTATCGATGGCAGCCGCCGGTGCTGCAGGATGCGGTCGCGCCCGGCCGCGCAGGAGAAGCGCGGCCACCGTGGCCAGGTAAGCGACGTACGCCAGCATCTCGCTCAACGAGGGGTTGCCGTTGTACCCGAACAGCGCTTTGAGCACCTCGCCCAGCGGGCTACCCTCGTCGACCACGCCGTTGACGTTCCACAACGGCTCGACCAGGCCCGGGATCCAGCCTACCTCGTTGAACTCGTGCACCCCGTGGGCCACGAGTCCCGCGGCGAAGACGAGCAGAATGACGCCACTCAAATCGAAGAAGCGCCGAATGTCGAGGCGCACGGTCGAGGCGTACACACCCCAGCCGAGCAGCGCGGCAAGCGCGACCCCGGCCAGCCCGCCCACCGCGGTGAGGCCTTCCGAAGCGGAAAGCGCTGCGGCGGTGAGGAAGAGTGCCAGTTCGAGCCCTTCGCGCGCGACGGCGACAAAGGCCAGACCAGCCAACCCCCAGCGCTGGCGCCCGGTGAGCGCGCGGCGCACTTCGCCTTCGAGGCGGGCGCGCATGACGCGCCCCTGACGCTGCATCCAGAAGATCATCCAGGTCAGCAGGCCGGCGGCGAGGAACATCATGACGCCCTCGAAGATCGGCTCGGCCGATCCCTCCAGCCCGCGCCCGAACACGAGCAGCACGGCCGCGACAGCCAGGCTGAGTGCGCCGGCGGCCGCGGCGCCCGCCCAGACGAAGCGACCGTAAGCCAGGTTTCCGGTGCGGCGCAGGATTCCGAACACCAGGCCCAGAATCAGGGCGGCTTCCAGCCCCTCGCGCAACCCCAAAAGCAGGGCAGGCGCGAGCGCCGCCCAGGATATCGATTCGACCGGCACAGATCTCTCCCTTATTGCCAGTAGTTTGCAGTTATTATATCGGTCGCGCGGATTGCGGTGCATGACAAAGCGCAAACGGGAGCCGGACGGAAGACACTTCGGTTCGCCGCCCCGGCCCGTTCGTCCCTCGCCGGGGACGGGGAAGCGCTATGGGTCAATCGCACGGCGACAACTCAAAGGCAGGCGCGCACAAGAGGGTTCGACCGGCGTGTCCGGGGGCAGACCAAGCGCAGTGACCTTCCGCGCCCCCGTTCTCCCGCAGGCCTGACTCCCCGCCGTGGGCCCATTTGACCGCGAGCGGGCCGTCTTCGTATAATCGCAGGGACTCCTCGCAGTGCCCCCGCTGCGTTTGAAAAGAGGTTGGTATGTCGGAAAGACCCTTGCCGCTCATCCGCATCGGCGGAACGCCCTCCGAGATGGGGCTCGAGTTTGGCCGCCAGCGCAAAGACTCGATCCGCCACATGGTGGCCGACACGCGCACGTTTCTCGAGGCGACCTACGATCAGATTCAACTGACGTGGGACGACGCCATCCTGCAAGCGCGCAAGTACGAGCCCTACAGCCAGGAGCACACGCCCAAATTCCTGGAGGAACTGCGCGCGATGGCGCGCGGGGCGGAGGTGGCCTTCGAGGATTTGATGATCATCAACTGCCTGGAGGCCATCACCCTCGACGCGATGCATCTCATGAAGTGCACCTCGTTCGCGGTCAACGACGAACACAGCCTAAACGGGCACACCCTCGTCGGCCACAACGAGGACTGGATGCCGGAGGACGAGGACGATGTGGTGCTGGTGCACGCCGAACCGGAGGGCGAGCCCGCCTTTCTGGCCATGACCTACGGCGCCCTGCTGCCGAACATCGGATTCAATGCGGCGGGCATTGCCCAGTGCTGCGACTCGGTCTACCCGACCGATGTGCGGGTGGGCGTGCCGCGCATCTTTGTCTCGCGCCAGGTGCTTGCGGCGCGCACGATCTCGGAGGCCATCTACGCCGCGCTCATCCCGCAGCGCGCGGCGGGCTACAACCATCTGATCGTGCACTCGAGCGGCGAGGGCTACAACATTGAGGTCTCGGCGCGTCACTTCTCGATGGCCTACAGCACCAACGGGCTGCTGGTGCACACCAACCACTTCCTCAGCCGGCACATGTCGCGCCTCGAGAAGAATCCGGATCTCCTGATCTCATCGCGCGTGCGCTACTTCCGCGCGCTGCGCCTGCTGCGGCGCACGCCGCGCCACGACGTCTCCTCCTTCCAGCGCATCCTGCGCGACCACGTCAACCATCCCAATTCGATCTGCTCGCATGCGGTCATCGACGACAATCCGCTCGACCGCCAGAAGACGATCTGCTCGATGGTGATGGACCTGGACGATCTGCAGATGCACATTGCCTGGGGCAACCCGTGCCAGGCGCAGTTCTATACCTACCCGCTCGAACCGTGAGCCGCTGATGGGCGGAGGCGCGGCCTGGGAGGCGCACGAGCGGGCAGTGGTGGCGTGCCGGCGCTGCCCGCGCCTGGTGGCCTGGCGCGAACAAGTGGCGCGCGAAAAGCGCCGCGCCTACCGCGAGTGGGAGTACTGGGGCCGGCCGGTGCCTGGGTTTGGCGACCACGCGGCGCGAGTGCTCGCGGTGGGCCTGGCACCCGGGGCGCACGGCTCCAACCGCACCGGGCGCATGTTCACCGGCGACGCCTCAGGCGCCTTCCTCTACCCCGCTCTCCATCGCGCTGGGTTTGCCACCCAGCCCACCTCAACTGCACGTGATGACGGGTTGGCCTTGCACGAGCTCTTCATCACGGCCCTCTGCCGCTGCGTGCCGCCCGCGAACAAACCCACCCCGCGCGAGATTGCGAACTGCCGGCCGTTTCTGCTGACCGAGCTCGATCTGCTACCCCGTGTGCGAGTGGTGGTTGCGCTTGGGCGGGTGGCGTTCGACGAGGTGTGGCGCATCTACTCGTACGAGGGGGAGGCGCTCAAGCCCTTCACCTTTGCCCATGGCGCACACGGCAGGCTGGGCGAGGGGTTGCCCTGGCTCATCGCCTCGTATCATCCCAGCCGGCAAAACACGAACACCGGGCGGCTCACCGCGCGCATGTTCGACCGCATCTGGACGCTCGCGCGAAAGCTGGCGGAGGACGAGGCGTGAAGCGGACGTGAACGGGTGGGTCTCACCTCGAATGGACTCGCGGCCTGGGGGGATACCCGAGGCCCCCAAGAACCCCTGGTCCTCGTTGGACCGACATGCAGCTCGCAAGTCTGGACGGCGAGAGGCCCAGGACATAATGCGCGCCTCCTCCGACCGGACTTACTCTGGAAGTCGCACCCTCTGCGCCCTGTTCATCGCTCTGGCGTTGCGTGCCTGGGCGTCGCAAGCCTCCACGGCCCGCCGGGTGCCCATCGGCCTGCGAACATCTCAGCATGCTGGACAGGCGGGAGAAGGAATGCAGACAGCACAGGCACAACCGACTCGAGCTCGGTCGGGCCAGGCAATCGCGACCGATTGAGAAAGGCACGCCACATGCGCTGCCGAAGCGGGTCGCGGGCGATTTCCTCCGTCAGCGCCACGGGCGTAACCATCGGCAGAGGGGTCAGCCGAGCGCGAAAGGTGGCCTGCATCGCTCGTTGGAGAGTATCCCCTGCGAAGGACCGTTGGCTGGCCAGGTGCCACAAGTCATAGACGTCCTTCATGCGGCTGCTTTTCACACCCAGCCGGACAAGGCTCTCGAACTTTTCCGCGACCACGGTCTCTGGAGGATAGGCGCGCATTCTGGCTGCGGGAAACCCGAGTAGCGAGGGGAGTTCCACCTTGACCGGCCCCGGTGTGACCGGATCGCCAAAGCCCACATCCACCTGCAGTGGGATGAGGGCCTTGCCAAGATGGACCTCAGCGCGGAGGCGCACCCCGCGGTAGACCGCCGTTTCCAGGATTTCTTCGCCTCCCACCGAGGCGGGATCGAAGTCGAGCCCATCGGGCACCACGTCGAGTCGGCACACGGACCGCACAATCTCCACCTGTGTCTGCGGCCGGTTGTCTCCGTACCCCAAGAGGTCCAGGTCAAGCGTCGGCCGATGGGGCTCGGCCTGCCAAGCTGCAAAGAGCACAGCTCCCTTGAGCAGGAAGCGTCGGGCATACGTGGAGCGTGACAGCCGGTAGAGGAAGCGCTCGATTGCATAGCGGATGAGAAGCTGCTGCAACTCTTCCTCACGATCATGCGCCATGTTCAGGAGCCGCGCCTTAACCGAGGCCGAGAGACTCGAGCCGGCGTCGACGGGCTTGCTCCGCCTCATTCGAGGGACTCCAGGTAGGGGCGCAGGACTCGGGCCACCCGATCGACCTGCGCGAAGCCCCACAGCTCGTCGAGCGTGAAGCGTCGCGCGTGCCAGCCCTCGCGGAGTGCCTCCAGGGCCACATCCAGGCCGAGTTTGTTGCGGAATTTGAAACAGTCGGCCACCGTTTTGGCGGGCGTCGTGACCCGCAGCGACACACCCTCGACCGTGTGGGGCGCGTGGCCGGCCGCAAAT
>JBGOXY010000203.1:0-4445 GCA_041479415.1 Anaerolineae bacterium | reverse complement strand
GGTCCTCGGCTCCCATCGAGTTGGGTCAGCAGTGCACCACGGTCTACGCAGAGGATTTCGAAGGCGGGGGCGAAGGGGTAGTGAGTCTGACCTTGCGCGGCGATGACCACTGGGGTATCACGACCGAGGCGGCCGGCGCCGCAGCGGGACATTCGATGCCTCAGGTGGCAGGGATCGGCGGCCGCAGCGCCCCCTACCCTCCGAACACCAACGCATTGCTGCACACCCGACCGATCGACCTGACATCGGCCCAGCGCCCGCAGCTCACCTTCAATCTGCGCTACGACCTCAAGACAGGCGCCGACGGCCTGCGCCTGCTGGCCTCGCCGGACCGCGGGCAGACCTGGCACATGCTCCTGCCGCAGGAGGGATACCCCTCGCCCTACGTCACCGCCCTTTATGCCGAAGGCTATGGCGATGCGCGGGGATATTCCGGCGCCTCAGGCGGCTGGACGGCTCAGGTCTTCGACCTCAGTGACTATTCCGGGAAGACCCTCCTTCTGGCCTGGCAATTCGCCTCGGGCGAGTCAGGCGGTGGCGAGGGTGCCTTCGTCGACGACATCAAAGTCCTGGCCAACTGCACAGCCTGGGTGACGCCGACCGCGCCGCCTACCCCCACGGCCACCTCCACCCCGACCTCAACTGCGACCGCGACCTCGACCCCGACTGCGACGGCAACGCCGACGGGCACACCCACACCCACCGCGACGCCGGTGCCCTTCGGGTTCACCGAACCCGAGGCCTCGGTGCACAGCTTCTACTACGGTCTGGGCTGCAGCGCGGGCGCGGATGAGGTTACGCTCACCATCGGCGTGACCCAGCGCAGCCAGGTCAAACAAGTGGCGGTCTTCATTCGGCTGTACGAGCCTGGAAGCGGAGTCAAGACCTCGTGGAACTCCGGCTATCTCATGGAAGCGCGCGACGACGGCACCTTCCGCCGCCGCCTGCGCTGGCAGGATGTGCCCGGACACACCTACTTTGAATCGGCTCTGCTGCAGTATCAGTTTGTGGCGGTGGAGCCCGGCGGGGGAATCCTCGCCCGCAGTGAGGTCTTCGGGGACATCGTTCTCAGCGCCTGCCCCTGACGGTCGAACTCACTTCCACAATCGGCGTGGGTGGACTGGCCAGCCCATACCTCCGGTCATCCCAGGGTGGTTGCGGAAACCGCGCCGCGAACCGCCGCCTGCGGACCCGCCGACGCTCACCAGGAGCAGGAGGCGCAAAGACAAGACGCGCGAGGAGTTGATGCTCCTCGCGCGTGTATTTGGAAGGAGAGGCGAGTCAGGCAACGGCTGCCACCCGCGCGACGGTCTCCAGCGCGGCCAGGTGTGGCAGGGCAGCCTCTGCCGCCTCTTGCCCGAGGGCAATGATCTCCGCGGCACGCGTGAAGCTCGAGAACACACCCATGTCGTGGGAGAGCCGAGGATGCACGAGCACATCCGGCGTCGCCGCTTGTAGCTTGGTGGTGAGCCGTGCGGCGCACATGATCCCGAGCGCGTCCCAGGCGGTCTCAAGAAAGTTCGGCATATGGGTGCTGCCACTGTTCGGTGTCTCACTCGGATCATCGGGTTGAGGGGTCACATTGACCGCCATCACGAAGTCCGCACCCATGGCCCGCGCCGAGTCCACCGGCATGTTGTCGAGCAGCCCTCCGTCGACCAGGAGTCTACCGTTCCATCGCACCGGCGGCAGCACGCCCGGGAAGGCGCTGGTGGCCAGAGCCGCATCCAGCACCGAACCTTCGCGCAGTGCGACCTCTTCACCCGTGTGCAGGTCTACGGCCTCCAGCGTCAGCGGAATGCGGAGATCGGCAAAGGTGAGGTCGGGCGGCAGGTAACGCGCGAAGAACGCTCGCACTTTGTGGCCGGCCAGCAAGCCGCGATTGGGGGGCCGGACATCGATCAGCCCGATCAAGCGGCGCAGGCTCGCCATGTGCAGCGCGAGGGCCTCCAATTCGCCGGCGGTCATGCCTGCGGCGAAGCACGCGGCCAGAATGCCACCCATGCTGGCGCCGCTCAGGCAATCGATGCGAATGCCGCGGCGTTCGATGACTTTGAGCACGCCGATATGCGCCAGGCCGCGCGCGCCTCCGCCGCTGAGAGTCAATCCGACAACCGGGCGATGAGTCCATTCCATTGTCGTTTCTCCGCTGTCCGCCGTTTTCGATCGCGTTCTGTCATCAGTATGTGGCCTGTCCTCGCCCCGGGCATCCATCGGATTCTGGGTTCCGCCTCCTTTTCAGATGGGCCTGGCTCAGACAATGCGTGCAACATCTGCAGCAGAGGCACTCCCACAAACGATGTAGGCCCGCACGGCTCCTGGCGGGCACCGAGGCGCGACGACCCCTCTTGTCGCTCACTCGGCCCAGGCGACTCCAAACGGCGGGGAGGCCTGGTCTTCCCGCGGGGACCCGCCCCGTCTGCGGGGCAGAACCTCCCCAATCAGGATGAGCCGTTGAGCAATCATGGAGGGCCGCCTGCCGTCGGTGCCCCACCCGGCGGCGCGATCCTCCTCCCAACGCGCTCGCCGTCACCGCGCTGGAGCCTCTCCACGGCCCGCCCTCGACGCACCGGGGCGGGCTGTGCTATTCTTCAGCGCGCGCCTGCCACGGCAGGCGCGCGCACGGATCAACCGAGGCTTGACTCTTACCGATGCGCAAACCCTCTCGCTGGCTCCGTTGGCTGCTCATCCTGGGCCTGGTGTGGGCCCACCTCGGGCTCGGGTTTTCGCTCCTCTCCGATCGGACACCCAGGAATCTGACCCTGGCCATTTCGATCGAGGCCAGCGGGGCCTACACGCTGTTGCTCTACTTGACCCGCCGGATCTGGCTCCCTCGGCTCGCGCGCCGGCCGGTCGCGGGCGCAATAGCGCTCGGCATCTTCAATGCCGCCCTTGTGGAAGCCTTGTTCCTCGCCGTGCAGACGGCCCTCGGCGCCGAGGGCGTGGCCGCCCACCCGAATCTCTTCGTCGATTGGCTGATGACGATGCCATGGTACATCGGGATGGTGTGGATCTTCGTGCGGGTTCAGCGGGTTGAGCAGTACGCTTCGGCCGCCGTCTTGTTGTGGGGCGCGGTCTACGAAAGCGGCGCCGACGGAACGGTGGGCGGCGTCATCGTGCCGGTGCTGATGGGCTCCCCGGTCAATCTGATCGAGCACAACCTCTTTCTGTTCGGGCTGGCGTTCTGGCAATTCATCCTCGTCTACAGCTCGCTCGTCCTGCCTCCCGCATGGGTGCTCGCAGGCTCCGAAGTGGAACCAGCCGAGCGCCCGGCGGCCAGGTTCCTGCCGGGTCTCAAGCCGCTGCTATGGCTGTTGCCCTTCACTGTCTATCTTCTGGTCGTTCTTTTGGTGATGGCACTTATCGGCAACCGGTAGAAGAACCCATGCGCTTTAGGCGACTCTTTACTCTCCGCACGCTGGTCACCGCGCTCGCCGTGTGGCTTGGCCTTTCCACCACGGTTGTCCTTATCGTTGCCGTGATTGGCGGCGGTCCGAACACGCGAGCGGTCATCCTGATGGGCTCGGGCTTGGTCCTACTGTGGATAGCCTTGGGCGGTACGCTGATGCACCTGGCTCGAGACCGGGTGCGCGCATTCGTTTTGCGCCTGCCCTGGGATTGGCGCGTCAGCTTCGTGCTCATGGCCACGCTCTTGGCCCTGCTTGAAGAGGCTGTGACCACGGGCATGACCAACCTGGCCCCTTTGTTCGGGGTACCGATCGGTGCAGCCTACATAACCGCCTCGGCCAATTACCTGGACGTGGTGGGTCTGCACAGTGTGGTCGTTTTCGTGCCCATGTTCGTCGCCTGGGCGGTCCTCCTGCAGCGCCTGGCCTTCAGTCCGTCTGCAGTGTTTGTGCTCTTTGGTCTCACCGGGACGCTGGCCGAGGCGAGCTTTGGCGGGGCGCAGGCCTTCGCCCAAATCGCCATGTGGGTCTTCGTCTACGGGCTGATGGTGTATCTTCCCGCTTACTGCCTGCCCACGGAGCGCGGCGCGGCGCCGCCGCGCGGGTGGCACTATCTGCTGGCGGTCGTGCTGCCGTTTGTGTTTGCGATCCCTGTGGCTGGGGTGGTGGGTGCGCTGCATCCGGTGGCCATCCACTTCCCACCCATCGCGCCGGGCTCGTGACGCACACCAGCCGATGCCGCTGGGAGACATGCAATCCGTGGAGCGTGCAAAGGTGAGAGGACGCCTAGCCTTACGCCGGGCGCTTTCTGACATACAGTGTTTGTGCTACAGGGTGAAGCCTATCCAGTCCTGGGGAATCTTTCTGGGTATGCGCTGGACAGGGGATATTGGGCGGGAGAAGTCCGCCCAACATCCCCATACCTTCCACTCGCCTGCGTGAATTCCCTCGCGCTTACTTGACCTTGTCCAGCGGGATACCGAGCGCCGCGGCGACACCTTTCCCATAGGCTGGATCGGCCTTCAGGCAGTTCCCGAT
>JBGOXY010000202.1:0-4461 GCA_041479415.1 Anaerolineae bacterium | reverse complement strand
GTGGTCGTTCTCCGCGAGCAAACGTGTCATTTCAGTGAAGCCCTGGAGATGCGCTACGACGTGGCCACCTTCGAAACCTTGGCGCGGGGGGCGATCGCTATGCCCTTCCAGGACTTGCGCCGTGTGGGCGCGCTCGAGGCAGCCATCCAAGCTTATTCCGGGGAGTACCTGGCCTATCTTCCGGTGGATTGGGCGCGGCAGAGGCGAGAGGAACTCTCCGAGGAGTTTGTCCGCGTCTTGCGCGAGTATGCCGACGAGCTGATTTCCGTCACCCGCTATGCAGAGGCACGTGCCGCGCTCACCCGCGCTTTGGCGGCTGAACCGCTGCGTGACGACCTGCACCAGCGGATGCTCAAGGTGCTGGCCGCGCAAGGCAGAGTCCATGAGGTAGTTGACCACTATCAGCATTACTGCGAGGCCCTGCGAAGGGAAATGGGCCTCGACCCTCCCTCGGAGACGCGGTCGCTCTACGGAAGCCTGATCTCGTAGATTGTCTGAGCGCGTCCGCAAGGGATACCCGAGCGGGCGCGTTTGTTATCCGCATGAGGCGTAGGAGGCCCAATAGAGGGCCATTCGCTCCTTTCAAGCCACTTGGGCACTCCGGCGCAATTGCTCGACGCCACGGTCCGCCCTGCCAGGGGGCAAGAAGCATCGAGCCGATCTACAAGTCTTGCGACGGCGCTCGACCAGAGCAAGCGACGATCCACTAGAACGTATGTTCTATCACCGCTCATAGCAGCGTAAGGGCGTTGTCGAGTACCGCTGCGTAGAGTTGGATCATCTCGCAGCACAACACGATTCAGGAGGCTCCCATGAAAGGCATTCTTCATCCGTCGTTTGTTCCCCCCATCGGAGGCGGGTCCGGGACGTATGCGCCACCCATCGGTGGCGGCTCCGGGACGCACCATCCGCCGATCGGCGGAGGCTCGGGCACCTTTATGCCACCTATCGGTGGAGGCTCGGGCACATTCATGCCGCCCATTGGTGGTGGGTCCGGGACATACTGCCCGCCTATTGGCGGGGGTTCGGGAACCTAAGGAGATATCTCATGTCGGTCACAGCGATGCACAAACTGATTGGTCATGCGGTTGTGAGCGAACGGTTCTGCGCCGGTCTGCTCAATGGCCGCCGGGCGGAGTTGCTCGAGCGCTTCGAGTTCGCGCCAGATGAGGTTGCGGCGCTTATGTCCATCGAGGCCCGTGAGCTGCCATCCTTCGCCGCCGCCGTCGAGCGCCTGATCGCAACCAGCGTGCCGACGACCGCCGTGCCGAAGTGGATCCCGAGCCAGGTTTCCCCGGCGTGGGCGTTGGTCGACCGGACTGCTGTTCGGCCGCTCTAACCAGGCGTGGTCCGCTTGCCTCGTGCAGGACGGTGCTGGGTCTTCAGGGGGATCCGGCATCAGCCACGTGGGGCCCGGGGGGAGCGGAGTTCGGGGGGCGCGCCGGAGGGGGCGGCGCGCCCATCGGGCGGTCATGGTGCTTGGAGGGAGCGATTCGGAGCATGGACTCCCAACTGACTTCTGCCTCATCCCCTGAGAGAAGGGCGGCTCGCCCGCCCTCGGCGCTGATTGCCGCCGCGGCAGGCGCTGCCCGTAGCGATCCTCTGGGCGGCGTGCTCAGGCTAGCCTGTAAGACGGTTGGCGCCGATTTCGGCCAAATCTATTTGGCTGAGCAAGAACCGCGCTCTTTGACACTGGTCGCCAGCTATTGCCCCGGCGCAGTACAGATCGACGTCCCACAGGATGTCGAAGGTCACCTGTGGCGCGTTGTGCAATCCGGAGCGCCGCTGCGCCTAACCTCTGGCGAACTGGGCCCAGGATGGGCTGGCACCTCGGTTCGCGCCGCCCTGTTCCTTCCGCTGATGTGGCAGGAACGGGTTTTTGGCGGGTTTGCCTTCTTCTGGTCCGATCGGGGAAGTCTGAGCGCCGACGGCTCGTTGCATCTGGGCGCTGTTCTCGGGGCACAGGTGGCTCTCAGCCTTGAGAACGCGGACTTGCGCGATGCGCTGGCGAAGTCCGGCAGAGACTTGCGCACGCAGGTTCAGGAGTTGCAGAAGGCCCTGCGCCGCGCCCAAGAGGAGATGCACGAGTCCTCGGAACAAATGCTCATCTTCGGTCACCAACTGCGCACGCCCCTGACCACGCTCGAACTTTATCTCGATCTGTTGTGCACCCATCCGGAGCGCAGCCGCGACTATGCCGACGTACTTGGCCGCGAGGTCAAGCGCATGCAGGAAATGGTTGAGGAGATGCTGATCCTTGGCCAGGTGAACGTCGACCGCCCCGACCCGCGGCGGGCGCTGGTGGATTTGCCGGCGCTCGTGCACGACCTTCTCGACTCGGCCTCGTTGCTTGCTGCCAATCGAGGGATCGCGATCACGGTCCAGTCGCCTGAACAATGCCCGCTGGTGAATGCGGACGTGCAAATGCTCGAACAGGGCCTCTCCAACATCATCAACAACGCGCTGCTCTACACGGCGCGCGGAGGCCGGGTCAGCGTCGAAGTTGGACCGCGGGAGCGGAATGGCGAGTCGTGGGTGGTGGTCGAAGTGCGGGATACCGGCCTGGGCATCGCCGCCGATGAACTTCCGCGAGTCTTCGATCCCTTCTATCGCGGACACGCCGGGCGGCTATCGAAAACGCCGGGGACCGGCCTCGGTTTGGCCATCGCCCGCAAAGTGGTCGAAGGCCATGGCGGGTTGATCGAGGTCCAATCGACGGCTGGGATGGGGACGAGTTTCTGGGTCTGGCTGCGCGCGGAAGGCATCCCATTGCCTCTGTTCTCGTTTGCGCACATCCCGTCCTCGGCCAAACCTCGGCGCGAGGAACCCGGCGGCTAGCGCCGCATTCTTCCGCATTAAGCTCAACGGACTACGGATGCCATTTGGCCGCGCCCGCCGCGCGGTTACTTCCGCGCGCGTGGGGCTCGCGGCCCGGAGGCGGAAGGTCCCGTCAGGCGACGCCAGGTGCGTTGCAGCCGCAAAGCGTCCTCTTCAAGAATCGGGCTCTCACACAGCATGCGGCCGGCACAGCCTCGATCGCGCAATGCGGCGAGCAGGTCGCGGTATCGCAAGTCGGCCTGGGCGAGGGGCAAATGGTTGCGCTCCCCCTTTGCGCCGTATTCGATCCCCGACAGATGAATGTGCAGGCGGCGTAGCGCGGCCTGCCCCAGCCTTTCGGCAAGGCGGTCGAGCATTCCTACCCACTCCGCATACGTGTTGCCGCTCCCGTCACCAGGACGGGCATGCAGGTGCGCGAAATCCAGGCAGGGTTCGACCCCTTCGATCTCCGCCGAAAGTGTGAGCACATCCTCGAGGCTTCCCAGCATGGCGCCCTTGCCCATCGTCTCAGGGCGCAACGCCGCGCCGACTCCCATGGAGTTCAGCTCATCGCGGCAGGCGCGCAAGCGGGGCATGGCAACTTGGAGAACTAGGGCGGGGCTCTGGGCGAAGTAGGACCCCGGATGAAAGACGATATCGCTGGCGCCGGCCTGATGGCCGTAATAAGCGGCGTCCATCAGGCGCTTGCGGCTCTTCGGCCACTCGTCGGAATCCGCGTTGAGGTTGATGTAGTATGGGGCATGAACGCTCAAGCTGACGTGAGCCTCGTGGGCTGCATTCCGAATGGCCTCACAGGTGGCCAGCGTCACGCGCACCGACTGAACCCACGCCAGTTCGAGCGCGCCGAGCTTGAGTTCCGCCAAGCGCGCAACCCCGCCGATGGTGCCGCCAGGCTTCTTGGGCGTCGAAAGGGGGCTGCCCACGGTCCCAAAGACAAAATCGGTCGCGGCCATATGTCCGCCGTATCCTTATTCAGCGAACCAGCAACCGGACGCGGTCGATCAGCGGCGGGCCAAGGACGAATAAGCCGAGCAACACGGATCCCACGACCGCCACGACCACCCCCGCGGCGCAGGCATCCTTGGCCGCGCCAGCCAACGGGTTGGCCTGCGGGCTCACAAGGTCTACCACGGCTTCGATCGCCGTATTCAACAGTTCAGCCGTGAGCACGAGGGCGATGGCCGTGATGAGCAGGGCCCACTCGAGCGCGCCCACGCGCAGCCATGCGCCCATCAGGACCACCACCACGGCCACCGCAGCCTGGATGCGCACATTGCGCTGGCTGCGCCAAGCATAGGCGATCCCGCGCAGCGCAAATCCAAATGCGGCAACTAATCCCTGGGCTCTCATGCGAAGTCGGTCCTCTCCATAGTTGTCGACGTTCCGTTCAGTCGCCGTCGGGCCCGGGGATGCCCACTGTCGCCAGCACGCGTGTCTGCAGCTTCCACATGCGCGTCTTTTGCGCCCGAGTTCGGTGATCGTGACCGAAAAGGTGCAAGATGCCGTGAACGGTGAGCACCGCCAACTCCGCCTGCAGCGAGTGCCCAGCACTCCTCGCCTGGCGGCGAGCCGTGGCCACCGAGATGATCACATCCCCCAACCCTTCACCCGTCGTCGCACGCG
>JBGOXY010000201.1:0-4475 GCA_041479415.1 Anaerolineae bacterium | reverse complement strand
GTCGTACAGCACGAAGGCAATGCCGAGGCGCAAGGCGGCCTTGCCCAGCACGATCTGCCGCTCAGCGCTGAGCACTCCTCCGGTGGGGTTGTCCGGGCTGGTGATAATGAGCCCGGCCAGTTTGCGCCCGAGCCGTGCCGCGTGCTCGCTACACGCCTGCAGCGCGTCTTCGGTGTAAGCCCATCCACTCTGCGCCTCGCCGGGCGCCAGCAGCACATTGGCCCCCACGCCGTACGGTCCCCAGTTGTACGAAATCCACGGCACGCGGCTGACGACGATGAAGTCGCCGGTGCGCCCATGCCCGAGTGCCAACATCGCCGCATACGCTTTTGCCAGGGCGTCGCGGCCGCCCACGGTGGCCAACACGTTATTCGGGCCGAGCCCGGTCTCGGGCGAGGCGTGCCAGTAGGTTTCCAGGACGGTGCGTCGGAACGCATCGGTGCCGTAGGGCATGTCATAGGCACTGCCGTGTGCGAGCTGCAATTCGGCTGCACGCTCGAGAATCTCGCCCGGCACGCCGGGCAGCGAGGCGCCGCCGTCGCCCTGCGAGGCGTCAAAGGCGCGCCGCTCAGGGAAGTTCTTGGCGAACACCGCCAGGCTCTTGTTGATCAGGAACATGCGCGAAGGCGGGATGTCCACCATCTGCCCAAGGTGCGCGCTCACCGGGACGAGGCGCTCTTCGGGCACGACCGTGACGGGGTGATCGACGAGGGCGGCCATGGTCTTCTCCTTCGCAGGCGGACTGCCAGTTGAAACAAAAAGGCCCCGGCCGAAGGCCGGGGCCCAGATGTTGCGCGAGGTGGCACGTCATGACGCGCGTATCCCGGACCCGGCGGCCTTCTCGAGGCCACGGCAGGTATTCAAGTCCTTGCAGGTCGGGTGCGCGCTACGACTACCCATTTCAAACATTGTAACACCCGTGTCAAGCCCCCCCGGTGCCGCCGATCGAGATCCTATGCCTGAACCGAGTTCAGCCGTCCCCTCAGTGCGGCTTCCCCCGGAGGCCTTCAATGTGGGAATACGGCGCAATGTAAACGTGGGGCGCGACTCGCTTGAGAGGGGGGCGTTGCCAAGCAGAGGCAAAAATCGTCCGGCTGGGGAGAGAGGGCACCGAGAATGGACTTGTTCTTGGCGGTATGCCTCGAGCCGGGGTGGTGATCGCCCCTAACCTACCCGCCGCTAGGTCTCGTCGTGCTCGCTCGGCTCGCGTTGCTCCGCAGCAGTACCAAATAGGCCAGGAGCATCAGCGCCAGCCCAGCCCCGTCGAAGAGGATGAATCGAACTCCCGTGGCCCACAGCGCCGGGTGACCGAGGGGCATGCTCAGTGCCAGCCAAGTCTCGCCCGCCAAACCGATGACTTGCTGAGCGACAATGACCGCAAACAGCGCATGGTGGTTTCGCGGCCGCCAAATGACCGCGGGATAGGTGGCGTTCCACATCAGAAAAAGAATTCCGAAGGCCTGGACGATGGCCCGCCCCGGCGCGCCGCCGACTTCAAACGAGCCGGTGAAGTCTTCCGGCCGGCCGAGAAAGGTCGCCGCGCACCAGATGTTCATCAGGAAGACTGCACCGACCGCCGCGCGTGTAACCCAATCGGCGAGTGCCGGGCTGACACCTCCAACCTTGTTGTGTGTCCCTTTGATCATGGAGTCCCGCATTGGTGAGGACGGAAAGCCTGCGGCCGGATGTTATAATCTCCCGCGCCGCTGCCGAATCGCGGCGTAGACTCTTGAATCGAATAGCACGTCATGGAGAGGTAGCGTAGTTTGGCCTAACGCGCGCGCCTGGAGAGCGCGTGAGCCGTAAGGCTCCGCGGGTTCAAATCCCGCCCTCTCCGCCTGAGGCACCGAGCAATCGGTGCCTTTGCATTTGAAACCGTCAGCGCCCGGCGCCCGCCAGCCGGGACTTCAGCTCGGCAATCGGGGCCACCGGTGTTGGATCGATACCGTAGGCCATGGCCAGGTAGAACGCCGAATAGTCGCCGAAGTGCAGCGCGGTTAGCATGTGCGCCAGCACGTTCGGTCCCGAGGCTTGGTACTCGTCTGTATTGAATCCCTGGACCATGAACAACTCGCGCGTAATGCGCGCGCGCAAATCGTTGCGAGCATGCGCCAGCGATGAGCGCAGGAACATGAGCATGTAATGGCCGGTCAATTCCTCCGGCTGCAGCGTGCCGGCAACCGAGTTGTGGTCGAGCTCGGGCAGCTCCTCATATTGCGCCCAGGCCTTCCCGATCTCTGCGATTTGGGTCTTCCACCGTCGGGCAACAGGCGCCAGATGGTCGGATCCGTAGACCGCGACCCAGCGTCCCATCCATTGCCCGCCCATACGCTTAGCGGGGTTGTGGACCACAGGGATTTCCGCGCGCACGTGCGCTTGCTGATCGCGCATCGCGGTCAGCGCGGCGGCGAGCTCCGCGGAAGGGTCGGGCATCAGCCCCAGGCGGGTGACGCAGGCCATGGGTAAGAGGAAGAGAAACCCCACCGCCGCGCGCGGCTGGGCACGGAATGTGAATTGCCACAGCGGCAGCGATGCCGCCTGCGCCTCGGCGGCAAGCTGCCCGCCGGAGGTGATCGCCAGGGCCGGCAGGCCGCGGCGGCGCGCCTCAGCATAGGCCGAAAGCGCCTCCTCGGTGTCGCCCGAGTGCGAGGCGACGATGACCAGCGTATCGCGGCTGCGAGCCCAGGCCGGCAGCCCATAGTTGCGCCACACAGTGATCGGCGTCGTCCCGAGGTGGTCGGCATACGCGGCCAGGAGCGCGCCGCCGATCCCCGAGCCGCCCATGCCGGCCAGGAGGATGTGGCGAATCCCGTCACCGGTTATTTCCAGCGGGAACTCGCCCGCCGCGTGCCACGCGCTCTCGAGCTGATCGGGCAAGCGGTCGATATGGCCAAGCATTCCACCCGAGTCGAGTTCTTTCATTCGCGGCAGGTCGTCAAGGTTCATTGGCCCTCCTGCGCCCTGGCGGTGCGCTTGCCCGACCGCGGCCGTGCCTCGGTCGTCGCCAGACGGTATACGGTGCGTCGAGTCCAGCCGGATTGGTGTGCCACCTGAGCCGCCGCCTGCGTCGCTGTCTCGCCCGCGGCCACCCGTGCCCGAACCTCTTTGCGCACGCGCGATTCGTCCCACGCCGCAGGAATCGCCGGCGGCGCGCCGGCGATCACCAGCGTCATCTCGCCGCGCGGCGCCTGGCGCTCGAAGTGCTCCAGCACTTCGCTCACCTGGCCGCGGATGATTTCCTCGTGCAGCTTGGTGAGTTCGCGCGCTACCGCCATCTGCCGGTCGCCAAGTACTTCACGGATATCCCCCAGCGCCGGTAGCAGGCGGTGGGGGGCCTCGAGTGCCACCAGCGTGACCTGGAGGGCTGCTACCGCGGCCAACTGGCCGCGCCGTGCGGCCGCACGCCGCTCAAGATAGCCCACGTAGAAGAAGCGGTCGGTAGGCAGGCCGGAGGCGACCAGCGCAGCGATCGGTGCGCTGGGTCCGGGCACCGGTGTCACGATGTGACCCGCGGCCAGCGCGGCGCGCACCAACTCATAGCCCGGGTCGTTCAACCCGGGGGTGCCCGCGTCGCTCACCAACGCCACGTCCGCGCGCGCCAGGGCCGAGAGGACCGCGGCCAGGCGGGTGAGCTTGTTATGCTCGTGATAAGCCATGAGCGGCGTGTGCAGGTCGAAGTGCGAGAGCAGCTTGCGTGTCTCGCGAGTGTCCTCGGCGGCCACCAGGGAGGCCTCGCGCAGCACGCGCAGCGCGCGCGCGCTGATATCTTCGAGATTGCCGATGGGGGTAGCCACGAGGAAGAGCGTGCCCATTGCGGCCCGGATTGTAGCACACCGGCCCTGCGCACCGCCCGCGGCAGGATGCTTATCACCCCCCGGGCGGGATGCATGTCACTGACCCGGCGGGCGGCGGCCAGATATCATTATTGCAAGTAATTTGCAAATAGGGGCGCCCATGACCGACTTGATGGAACGAGCTCGCGCGCGCGTTCGCGCCGCTGGCGGACGCATGACCGGGCAACGCCGGCTGATCCTGGAAACGTTGACCGCATTACCGGCCCACCCGACGGCCGAGGAGGTTCACACGCGCGCCGCCCGCCGCGACCCGGCCCTCAACCTCTCCACCGTGTACCGCACGCTGCACTGGTTGGAGGCGGAGGGCTTGGTCGAGCCGCGCCGCTTTCGCGGCCACGGGCGCCACGATCACTTCGACCTGGCCGGCGCCCGCGGACATCACCACTTCCTGTGTACACATTGCCATCGCCTGCTCGAGTGCGACGCGCCGCAGGTGGAGGCCGTTTCCCGCAGCTATGCGCGGCGGCATGCGGTCAAGGTCCTCGATGCTTCGCTCGTCCTCTACGGACTGTGCGCAGAATGTGCCATCCGACGCGCCCCGGTGCGCAGAGGCAACGCATGACGCCGCCTCGGGCATCCGCGGAAACTGTGCTGAGCCAGGTGGCGGTGGGTCAGACGGTG
>JBGOXY010000200.1:0-4498 GCA_041479415.1 Anaerolineae bacterium | reverse complement strand
GCCCCGTCGTGAGCCGGCCGTTGAAGAGTGCTGAGCCGACCGCGCCCGGCCGAACTTGCGCACCAGATAGGCCAGTGCCGGCGGGTCAATGGCCCCGTGGTCCAGGTCGACCCGGTCTTCGAGGTTCTCTTTGCCGGTGAAGGCGCGCAGCGCCTCGCGAGTGGCCGGATCGTAAGCCCCGTTGACTCGCCGGCGGTAGTGACCCAGGGATTTCATCATCGTCTGCAGATCGCGCGCCACGACGCCGCGAATCTCGACGCGCTCGGCCGGATCGCTTGTTCCGGAATACAACTGGTGTAGCTCGATCAGCCGGCGCAAGCGCGGGATCGGATGGGGCGCGTCGTCGACGCGCAGGTCGAGCGCGCGGTCGTTGAAACCGGCATATCCGCCGCCCGGTCTCACCACCAGCAACGCGGCAGACTGCCGGCCGCGGCGATCACCGCCGGCGCGGTCGCCGGCCGCGAGCGCGGCGAAGAGACGCATGGCCAGTTCGCCGGGCGTACCTTCGAAAGCCTCGGCCATGTGCTCGACGACGTGCGACCCGGTGAGGATGTTGCCCTGGCACGCGTAGCCCGGCCCCGTGCGGCCTCCAGCCCAGGCGAAGCACTCCGCGCCGGTGAAAGTGGCCGCGCGGCCGGAGCGATCGACCACGCCCACCTGGCGCTGGGCGCGGCCCTCATCTGCGGCGAGCAGGCGATCGAGCGCCTCTTGAGCTGGCAGGCCCTGCTGCATCAGGTCGAGGCCGGCCGGTCCAAAGGTCGTATTACCGTACGACTGAGTGGCGACGGCGCCCGCCCCGGCGCGCGCCCAGGGCACCACCGCGCCGACGGCCAGAAAGCGTGAGGCGACGGCGATGCCCCACTCCCCCCGCGCGAGATCCGCTGCAACGATCGAGAACGTGGCGATTCTCATTGGGCGCCTCCCATCCGGTGCGCGCAGGATAACCCGCGCCCTGCGGACTGTCAACGCGCCGACCGACGCCTCGCCTTCGACGGCGCGGGGTTTGCACTCATGTATGTCCGCCGATACTTCCGACACCGAGGCCTTATGAGGGGCATCAATCGGCGCGGGTCGCTCGCCTGATGGGCCTGGACCTCGCGCGCGTGCAGGCGGTCCTGTTCGACATGGACGGCACACTCGCCGAAACGGATGAGGAATACCTGCGGCGGCTCGTTCGCCTTGCGCGCCCGCTGCGCTTCTTCTTCGGCCGCGCCGGTGAGGCGCGCGTCTTGCGCCGCTGGATGATGGCCTCGGAGGGGATGGCCAGTTTCCTGCTCAGCGTGCCAGACCGTCTGGGCATTGATGAACCGCTGGCTGCGCTCACCGACCGCCTGGCGGGGTGGCGCGGACTGGGACGCCCGGGCGCTTTCCATGCCGTGCAGGGCGTGCCCGCAATGCTGGCGCGGCTCGCGAAGCGCTACCCGCTGGCGGTCGTCAGCTCGCGCGACCGGCGCGGCACCCTGGCTTTCCTCGACCAGTGGAACCTGCAGCCGCATTTTGCCGCGATCATCACCGCGCTCAGCGCAGCGCGCATGAAGCCGCACCCCGCGCCGGTGTATGCAGCGGCGAAGGCACTGGGTGTTGCGCCCGAGAGCTGCCTGATGGTGGGCGACACACGCGCCGACATTCTGGCGGGGCGGCGTGCGGGTGCGCAAACGGCTGGCGTGTTGTGCGGGTTTGGGGAGCGCGAGGCGCTTGAAGCGTGCGGTGCGGATGTCATCCTCGAGAGCACCGCCGAGGTCGCGCGGGTGTTGCGCAGGTAGAGGTGCCCCGGGATTCAAGGACATCACCCTTTCGGACGGGCGGATCTTCTATATACTGGAGGTGCTGACAGGAGTTGGCGAGATGAAGACCCTGGTACGCCGGTGGAGAGGCGGGCTCATTGTACGAATCCCGCATTCCTTGGCGTTTGCAGCGGGTCTGACGGACGGCTCGGTGGTCGAGGTCTCCCTCGTCGATGGCCTGCTGATCACTCGCCCCGTCAACACATCCACACGCGGCCTACGGCGACTGCTTGCGCGTATTACCCCCAACAACTTGCATCGCGAAATTGAGAGCGGACCGCCTCGTGGGCGGGAGGTCTGGTGAGGGCGGGACCGTCGGACGCCAGGTCACCCCATCCCGCTTTCCCTCGGCAGTTGACTCTGATATCGTGATGTGATACTATGATTGTCAGCAGCAGGCGCCAACGCACGCTTGAAGCCATCTTCGCAGACCCACCGGCCGCAAGCCTGCCCTGGAGTGAAATCGAATCGCTGCTCCGGGCACTGGGTGCGGAGTGCTCCGAAGGAAGCGGCTCCCGGCTGAGGGTTGCCCTCAACGATGTAAGGGCTGTCTTTCACCGACCCCACCCCGAAAAGGAAGCCTCCCGAAGCACAGTGCGGTCCGTCAGACGGTTTCTCGAGCAGGCCGGAGTCTCTCCATGATGGAGTACCAGGGATACAGCGCTAAGGTCGATTTCGACGACGAAGCCCGCGTCTTCCACGGCGAGGTCATCAACCTGCGCGACGTGGTGACGTTTGAGGCCGACAACGTTGAGGGGCTAGTTACGGCTTTCCATGACTCCGTTGACGACTATCTGGAATTCTGCGCGCAGCGCGGAGAGGAACCGGAGAAGCCGTTTTCGGGGAGATTGCTGGTGCGGCTTCCCCCCGATCTCCACCGCAAGCTCTCTGCGAACGCACGACTGAGTGAGAAAAGCCTCAACGCCTACATCGCCGGAGTCCTCGAGACGGCGATCATGGATGACCGGCGCCACACGCCCTCCTGAGCGGCACCCGCGTTCCCCGGCCCAGCCTTCCCTGCCTCGCCTCAACCCGATGATCGACTGCCGGCGGTGTGCTGTACCGGCCTCCGCCCTCGTCAGGGTGACGCACGCCGTGACCCGCGAAGAACGCCGGATGGCCGACAGAAAGCGGTGCCGCCCCACTGCCATCAGCATGGTCGTCGCGCGATCGCGGGAGACTCTCCGGTTGAGGCCGCGAGGTCGTCGAGACGAAAGCAGGCTAAGAAGGGTGGCAATGACACTGAATGTTAAGTTTTGTGTAGCGGCATTGACATGCGCACGAAGTAGACGTATAGTATATATGTATAGAATAGGACCATGGAGGTTGCGCATGGACTCGATCCGAGAAGCCCCAAAATCCCGCCGACTCAACATCCTTGTCAGCGAATCGCTCATTGAATCCCTCACCGCAACGGCCAAGAGCAGGGGGTTGACCGTTTCTGCTGTCGTGCGCCAGGCCGTGGAAAGCGAGTGTCGGCGATCGCATGAGGAGGCCCTGGCGCGGGTTGCCGAGGCGCTCGCGCCGCTCTACAAAACCGACAAGGAACTGACCGCCTTTCAGGCGCTGGATGGAGAAGAGTTTCGATGAAGCGGGGGGAGGTCTGGGAGGTGAATCTTGACCCAACGATTGGGGCGGAAATCAAGAAGAGCCGCCCGTGCGTCATCGTCAACCGCGACGCGCTCGCCCGCCTGCCCCTGAAAATCGTGGTCCCCCTGACCGAATGGGACGCGCGTTTTGAGACCGCGCCCTGGCACATTCCAGTTGAACGCACAGCCGAAAATGGGCTCTCCAAGAAATCCTCGGCCGATACCTTCCAAGTGCGTTCAGTATCTGAAGCTCGGCTGATCCGGCGGATAGGACGCCTTTCTGATTCCGCGATGGAGAGAATCGGAGCAGGCCTGAAGAATTCCCTGGCGCTTGACTAAGCGGCGCCCCTTCAGGTTTATACTCTGGGTCGGTTATGGGTGATGAACGCCGCGCCCCTCCCATTCAAACCGGGAGGGGCGCGGTTTTGATGCATGACCTGTGGGAGGCTTACGCTTTACGCATCCGCTCTTCGAGCTCGGCTGCCGCCAGGCGCGTGGCCTCCAGGCGCAGACTGAGAGTGAGATCCCCGCGTGTGCGCTCGGTTACGCCGCGCACCATGTCGGTCGTGCGCCGCAGATTGCCGGTGATGGCATCCGGGTAGTCGAGCGTGACCAGCAGCGAATAGATGTCGTCCATCATCGTCAGCAGCCGTTCGGCTTCGCGACTCTCCCCGCTGCGCATGATGTCCAGGCAGTGCCGGCGCAATTCGCCCGCCGCCTCGCCCAGCCCGTTGAGATAGGGCGCCGCATCCACCTGCAGCTCGTCGGGTGAGGGCAGGCGTTCGCCGCCGACCAGCGCGTAGACAATGGAGGCCTCCGCCAGTTCCTTGAGCGCATCCTGCGAATAGCCGGCGAAATAGAGATCGGGATAGGGCGCGAGCGCCTCGCGCAGCGTGCCGGCTTCGCTGCGCGCCTGGCCGAGGTGCTCGAGCGCCAGCGGCCGCTCGTTACGGTGCACCGCACGAATGGCGAGCGCCGAATGGCGGATGATCGAGCGCGAATGTTGCAGCGCCTGTTCGCGGGCGCGATTCTTGGCCTCCAGCCGCGTGCGGATTTCTTCTCCCAGTGTGTTCAACATCTCCATGAGGCTATTCCGTGGGGGGCGAGTCCGGCCCGGACTCATGC
>JBGOXY010000199.1:0-4505 GCA_041479415.1 Anaerolineae bacterium | reverse complement strand
CCACAGTGTATGCAGTTCGGCGACAAGAGATAGACAAGGATTAATAGTGCAATGTCAAGAAAGCGTCAAGAAACCGGAGGCGCTGCCGAGCGGTGGCGCGGTGACTGTCGGTGAGCTGGCGGGATGCTACTGGTGCAAGTCAAGGCGATTATCGGGCTTGGATGTTGGGCCGCTTGACAGAGTCGGGTTTCCAGAATGACTCTGTCACCGGTCACCAGGGATGCTCTATGGAGGCGGGGCAGGGGGATGCACCTGCGAAGTCCGGGCGACTGGGGTGGCAGGAGGCTCATCCGGCTCTTGGGCATCAGGGCCATCACGGGTGGGAGCCGGGGGACCGTTGTCGTCGTATGCAATGGACGAGGTTCATGAGCGCCCGAACCGAGTGGCTGCGATCGATTGCCCAGGCGCCCGGCTGCCATTCCGACCGACCTCCTCCATCCCGCCGGGCTCGCTCGCATCACGCGGCGCGATCAGCTTGACTGCGAGCACCGCCTGCTCTACAATCCCATCCCTGTGATCCATCTCCGCCGGCCGCTCGCGGACAAGGCGTGTCCGATGAACGGTGCGGCGATTTTGTGTCTGGGCCATGCTCGAAACCCTCTCCGCCAGACTTCAAGCCATCTTCGATAGGCTGGGCCGCCGCGGTCGGCTCTCCGAAGGCGACGTCGATTCGGCGCTGCGCGAAATCCGCATGGCGCTGCTCGAGGCCGACGTGCACTTCACCGTCGCAAAGGATTTCCTCGAGCGGGTTCGCGCGCGCGCCGTGGGCGCGGAAGTCTCGCGCGCCCTCAACCCCGCCCAGCAGGTCATCAAGATCGTTCACGAGGAGCTTGTCGCCACCCTTGGCGCGGCAGGCACGTGGAAGCTTGCCGGCATCAAACCCCGTGTCGTTCTCCTCGCCGGACTGCAAGGGTCGGGCAAGACGACCACCGCCGCCAAGTTGGCGCGGCGTTGGCAAGAGGAGGGTGAACGCGTCCTGCTGGTCGCGGCGGATAGCCACCGCCCGGCTGCGATTGACCAGCTTCAGCAGCTCGGTCAAACCATCGGCGTGCAAGTCTTCAGCGCTCCAGGAGAGGCGCTTTCGATCGCCCGCGAGGCATATGCCCACGCGCAGCGCGAGGGCGATACGGTGGTCATCGTCGACACCGCCGGGCGCATGCAGCTCGACCAACCGCTGATGGATGAGCTCGCAACACTGCGCGCCGCGCTCTCCCCTACGGAGGTTCTGCTCGTCGCAGATGCGATGACCGGTCAGGAGGCATTGCACATCGCCGAGGGTTTTCACAAGGCAGTCGGCCTGACCGGGCTCATCCTGACCAAGCTCGACGGCGACGCGCGCGGCGGGGCAGCCATCTCGATGCGCGCGGTGACCGGCGTGCCCATCCGTTGGGTGGGCGTCGGCGAGGGGCTGGAGGCGCTGGAGGCGTTCGACCCGCTGCGCTTGGCCAACCGCATTCTGGGCCTGGGCGACATTGCCGGGCTGGTGGCTCGGGCCGAAACGGCATTCACGGCGGCTGAAGTTGAGAAGCAGGCCCAGCGCGCGGCCGGTGGCGAGTACTCGCTCGAGGACCTGATTGAGCAAATGCGCCAGATGCGCAAGATGGGCTCGCTGAGCGCGCTTATGGAAAGCATGCCACTGGCGGCGGTGAATGCCGCGAAAGCCCCGCCGCCGGAGGAACTCGACCGGCAGATGCGGCGCAGCGAGGCCATCCTGCTCTCGATGACCGCCGAGGAACGGCGCAATCCCGAGGTGCTCAATGCCAGTCGCCGCCGGCGCATCGCCACGGGCTCGGGCACGGCTGTCCAGGAGGTCAACCGGCTGCTGCGCCAGTTCCGCGAGGCGCAGAAGGTGATGAAAATGATGCGTGGCCAAGGCCGGCGGGGGCTTCCGCGCATTTTCGGGTAAAATGGGGTTGATCTGCCGGGCGGTGCGCGTGACCCCTTCCCACGCACCCTCGCCGCCGGGTGGAGATGATCCGCCACATCACTGCTCACACGAAGGAGTAAGCTTTATGGTTCGGATTCGTCTCAGGAGGGTCGGTTCGAAGCACCAACCCAGTTTTCGCCTGGTAGCGATTGATCGCGAGGCGCCTCGCGATGGACGTTTTCTCGAGCTGCTCGGGCAATACAATCCGCGCACGGAACCCTCCACAATCTTGGTCGAGGAAGCGCGGGTGTTCCACTGGTTGAGCCAGGGCGCGCAGCCGAGCGAGTCGGTGACCCGACTGCTCACCCAGGTCGGGACGCTCGCGCGCTACGACCGCCTGAAGAAGGGCGAGAACCTCGAAACGCTGGTGGCCGAGGCCGGGCAAGCCCAGGCTGCGCGGGTGGTTAGCCCGCTTACGCGGCGAGTGGCCAAGGCCTCTGGTAAGTCGAAGAAGGCCAAGGCGGCCATGGCGGCCGCGGCGGCTGAAGCACCCAAAGCGGAGTGATATGAGCGAACCTCAACGCAGGCCAACCCGGGGGCGTACGGACTCGGGCCCGCTCAAAGAGCTGGTGGAGTACATCGCCCGCTCGCTGACCCACGACCCGCTCCAGGTTCGCGTGTCGGAGGTGGTCACCGGTCCCAACGTGCACTTGGAGCTGATGGTCGGCCCCGAGGATCGCGGGCGGGTAATCGGCCAAGGCGGGCGGATTGCCAACGCTATCCGCGCGCTACTGCGCGCGGCCGCCGCGCAAGACGGCAAGCGCGTCACGTTCGATATCGTCTGAGACTTCGTGGGCGCCTCCACTCCCAAGCCACCTGCCAAGCCTCGCCCGAAGAAGGCCCACCCCCTAGGCGCAGCTCGATCGACGACGAAGCGCCCCGCGAAGCCTGGTTCTCGCGCATCTCCCAGACCCATGGCGGGCTTGCCTCATCCGAGAGGCAAGCCCGCTCGCGCGCCTGACGTCGCCTCCGCACCGCCTGCGGCCGCACCGGCCGGCGCCGGGCGGCGCGCGGTCGCGCACATCCGCCGTCCGTTCGGCATGAACGGTGCGGTTCTGGTGGACCTGCTCACCGACAATCTCGACCTGCTCCTCAGTGCGGGCGCGATCACGATGGGTGAACACGCTTCGCCGATTGTCATCGAGCGCATAGCCCGTCACGGGCAAGACATCGTGCTGCAGGTCGCCGGCTGTCGCTCGCGCGAGCACGCCGAGCGGCTGCGCGGCCAGGTTCTGTGGCTGCGAGCCGATCTTTTGCCCGCGCTGCCCGAAGGGGTGTACTACCACTATCAGATCCTCGGCTTGCAGGTGGTGACCGACGACGGCCGTGTGCTGGGCACGGTCGCGGAAATCCTGAAGACCGGCGCCAATGACGTGTACGTGGTGCGGGGCGAGGCGGGCGAGATCCTGCTGCCGGCCATTGAGAGCGTCATCCGGCGGGTCGCGCCCGCGGAAGGAACACTCACCGTTCATCTCATCGAGGGCCTCCTGCCACCCGCCTGAGGTCAACGGCTATCGCCATTCAAGTGCGTACCAGCTCCTGCATGCTGTGAGTCAAACGCTGCGGACGTTCATCGCCATCGAACTTCCTCAACCTACGCAGAGTGAGCTGCAACGTCGGCTGGAGTCTCTCGCGCGGGCCACTCCGCGCGGAAGCGTGCGCTGGCTGCGGGCCGACTCGATCCACCTTACGTTGAAGTTCTTGGGCGAGGTCGAAAGCGCGCGAACCGCGGCTGTGACCGCCGCCCTGGGCGAAGCGCTGCGCGGTGTGCCGGCGGTCGAGCTGGCCCTGGCTGGGAATGGTGCCTTCCCGAATCAGACACGGCCGCGTGTCGTGTGGGCTGGGGTAGAGATGCATGGCAGCGGGCTGCCCTCGATCCAAGCGCGTGTCGAGGACACGATGGCCGGCATTGGGTTTCCGCGCGAAGCGCGGGCGTTCGCGCCCCATCTCACCCTTGGCCGAGTTCGTGAGGGTATTGGCGCAGCTGATTTGCGAGCGGTAGGTGAGGCCGTCGCGGGCGAACCCGCCGGTCCCGCTCTCACTTTCGTCGCGTCGAGGGTGGTCTTCTTCCGCTCGGAGTTGCGTCCGGAGGGGGCAGTCTACTCACCCCTCGCAGAGTTCCAATTGGCGTCTGCGTGAGGATGATCGGGGTCATCGGCGGCTCGCACTGCACACCGCACCAAGCGGAGTTGGCGCGAGAGGTGGGCCGTCGTCTGGCGGAGCAGGGCGTGGTTCTCGTGTGTGGCGGAGGCGGTGGCGTGATGGAAGCCGCCTGCCAGGGTGCGCTCGAGGCGGGCGGCTTCACGCTCGGCATCCTGCCGGGAAGCGACCCGGCCGCGGCCAATCGGCACGTGCGCCTGGCCATCCCGACGGGGCTTGGGGAGGCGCGCAACGTGCTAATCGTCCTCACCGCGCAGGCGCTCATTGCGGTCGGTGGGGAAGGCGGAACGCTTTCCGAAATCGGCATGGCCCTGCGCCACGGCAAGCGGGTGATCGAGCTCGAGAGCTGGGAGTTGCGCCGGCCGGACGGCAATCCGCCCCCCGGGCTGGTGGTGGCGCAGAATCCCGAGCAGGCGGT
>JBGOXY010000198.1:0-4516 GCA_041479415.1 Anaerolineae bacterium | reverse complement strand
GTTCGCCCAGGGTCAAGGCGCGCACGGTAAAGCCCTCCAATTCAAGGAAGGTGCGCAGCAAAGTCACCATGTCGCGGTCATCTTCGAGCAGCAAGACTTTAGACATGCGAGCGCCCCTTGGCCGGTCGAGGCCGCCGAGCCGCACCTGCGGCCCGCGTGGTGCGACGTTTGCGAGCGGCCGGCGCGGGCGGCGGGGTGAGCGCCGCAGCGACGACTTCTTCCATGCGCTCCACCGGGATGAACGTGAGCTCCGTGCGGACGTCCTCGGGGATGTCATCCAGGTCGCGCATGTTGCGCTTGGGCAGGATAACCGCTTTGAGACCGGCGCGGTGCGCGGCCAGCACTTTCTCCTTCAGCCCGCCGATCGGCAGGACTTGCCCGCGCAGCGTGATCTCGCCGGTCATGCCCAGGTCCGACCGCACCGGACGCCCCGCAACCAGAGAAATGAGCGCGGTGGCCATGGTGATGCCCGCCGATGGACCGTCTTTGGGCTGTGCGCCAGCTGGGATGTGCAGGTGGATGTCGTTGTGCTCGAAGAAATCCGGCGCAAGACCCAGCTCCCTCGTCTTGGAGCGCACGTAGGAAAGCGCGGCGCGCGCCGATTCCTGCATCACCTGGCCGAGCGAGCCGGTGAGTTGGAAGCCGTGCTTGCCGGGCATGCGCGTGGCTTCGATGAAGAGCAGGTCGCCGCCCACCGGCGTCCAGGCCAGCGCGGTGGCCACGCCGGGTACCGCCGTGCGCTCGCGCACCTCCGCATTGGGATAGAAGTGCGGCTTGCCCAAGAGTTCGCTCACCAGCTCGGGGGTCACCGCCACCCGCTCCACTTTGTGCTCGGCGATGCGCGTGACGACCTTGCGGCACACGGAGCCGATCTCGCGCTCCAGGTTGCGCACGCCGGCCTCGCGCGTGTACGAGCGAATGAGCGCGTAGAGCGCCTCGTCGGCGAAGGTGATCTCCTCGGGCAAGAGGCCGTTCTCACGGATCTGGCGCGGCACCAGATAGCCGCGGGCGATAGTCACCTTCTCGTGCTCGGTGTAGGAGGTGATCGGGATGACTTCCATCCGGTCGAGCAGCGGACCGGGGATGGTCTCCATGGTGTTGGCGGTGGTGATGAACAGCACCTGCGAGAGATCGAAGGCCACCTCCAGATAGTGATCGCGGAACTCGCGGTTCTGTTCCGGATCGAGCACTTCCAAGAGGGCGGAGGCCGGGTCGCCGCGGAAATCGGCCCCCAACTTGTCGACCTCGTCGAGCACGAACACCGGGTTGCGGCTCTCCACCCGGCGCAACGCCTGCAAGATGCGCCCGGGCAGCGCGCCGATATACGTTCTCCGGTGACCGCGAATTTCCGCTTCGTCGTGGATCCCGCCCAGTGAAATGCGGATGAACTTGCGCCCCATGGCGCGCGCAATAGACTGACCGAGGGAGGTCTTGCCCACGCCTGGCGGGCCGACGAAGCACAGGATGGCGCCTTCGCGCTCGCGCCGCACCTGGTCGGTGGGCGGCGCCTCGGGCACCTGGCTCTTGCGCTCCGAGCGCAGCTTGCGCACGGCCAGGAATTCAAGAATACGCTCCTTGACATCCTTCAGCCCGAAGTGATCTTCGTCGAGCACCCCGCGTGCATCGGCCACGTCGAGCTTGTCTTCGGTGGCCACGCTCCAGGGCAAGGTCACCAGCCAATCCAAGTAGCTGCGAATCACGCCGTACTCTGCGGCGGCCGTCGGCAGCTTGGCGAGCCGGTCGAGTTCGTGAGTGGCCTGCTCGGCTGCCTCGGGCGGCAGTTTGGCCGCCTCCATCTTCTTGCGGAGTTCTTCGACCTCGGCCGCCTGCTCATCCGTCTCGCCCAACTCGCGCTGGATGGCCTTCATCTGCTCACGCAGGAAGTACTGGCGCTGCACCTTTTCGATCTCCGAGCGCGCCTCTTCCTGGATCTTGGCGCCGAGCTGCAGCACCTCCAGCTCCTTGGTGAGCAGACCCACCAGACGTTTGAGCTTGGCCGTGGTCGAGTCCAATTCGAGCAGTTGCTCGGCTTGCTCCAGCTCGATACGCTGGTAGTTGGCGATGGTGTAGGCGATCTGCAGCGGCTCGTCGAGCGCGGTGACCGTGGCCACCAGTTCGCGCGGAACGGAGGGCACCAGTTCCGCAATCTGGGCGAACTCATCGCGGACATTGCGCGCCATCGCTTCTATCTCAAGCCCTTGCTCCACGGTTTCGGGGGCCGGCGTCGCGTGGGCGCGCAGATAAGGTTCCTGTTCGACAAACTCGCCCAGACGGAAGCGCGAGAGGCCTTGCACGACAATGCGGATCGTGCCGTCCGGGGCGCGGAACAGGCGGTGGACGATGGCCGCCGTGCCCATCGGATACAAATCACCCGGGCCGGGTGTGGCGTTTTCTGGATCTTTAGAGGTGACCAGGCCAATGATGCGTTCGCCCACGGCGGCATCATCGACCAGCTTGATCGAGCGCGGCTGGCCGACCGTGAGCGGCACGACCGTCTGAGGGTAAACCACCAACCCGCGCAGGGGCAGGATGGCCAGGATGTCTGGCACGCGGGTGGCCAGATCCTCTTCGCGAGCGGCTTCTTCGGGCGCGGGTTCCTGCACCTTGGTGACGATCGGGCTCAGGCTGACCTCGTGCCACAGGCCCGAGGTGGAATCGGCTATGAAACTCATCAGTTCATTCAGGTTTTCAGTCCAGCGTGTGGCTGCCATGATTCTAGGTGGCTCTCCTCAGCACGAGAGCGGTCAAGGGTGGGCGAAATGCCTCAGTTCGCCACGATGATGCGCCGTGGCTTCACGCGCGGCAAGGTCACCGTCAAGAAACCGTCGCCATAGGCCGCCTCAATCCCTTGCGCGTCCACGTCGCCAGGCAGCGCTACGTCCGAACGAAACTCGCCGTAGTGGATTTCCATCTGGTGGTAGGCACTACGCTGATCCGGGTCTGGGCGAATGCCGCCCACGCGCAGCGTATGCTCCTCGAGGGTCACGGTAAAGTCGGCCTGACTCATCCCGGCCACTTCAACCCGGACGATGAACGCGCTCTCTGTCTCAAACAAATCTGTCGGCGGCTGCCAGAGGTGAACGTGCTCCATCCACGCCCAGCGCGAGGACCCATGCAAGTGCTTGTACGTACGGGGATCGTCGTCGCGCTGCGACAGCGCAGCGGGGACGTAGGCCTCGGGAGTGTGCAAATCACTCATACCCTTCCCCCCGGTGCTCCTCTGCAAGGATTGTACCATGTCGATTGCCTACGCCAAATGCCATTGCAGCGGGCTAGGACTCCACCTGCAAGCCGCCCTCGGCCACAATAACCGGCTCGTGATGAAGGCTGCCAGGGGGCTGGTGCGATCTGGATGAAACCGGGCTGGCGCCGCGCCGATGAGATGCTCCAGGCAGAGGGCATACGCGCGCTGGGAAGAGGTGGGCGAGGTCCAGCCATCGAGCAGGAGTGACTCGCGCTGGCCACACACCACGTGGTGGATGTTGCGGTGTTCATGGGAGGCTGCGGCGAAGGCCGACCCCGGGATGACGATCTCTACCAGGCTCCCGCGGCAAGCGCCCACATTGCGGCATATGGAGTGAGGTAGCTCTCGACCCAGGCAGCGGCCAGTAGCAGCGGCAGGACGAGCCCGACGGTCACCCGCACCCAATCGCCCATCGATTCGAGCCACAACCCGCCAATGGTGCGGCCGTCTGGACGTGCCAGCAGGCAACTTCCCCAGCGCAGCATGCTGCACCCGGCCAGCCAAAGGGCTGGGATCTCGACGAGCGCGTGGGGCACAACGAACCCTCCGACGAAGATCCATGGATTTCCGCCCACCTGCCCTACCAGCGCGGCAGCGTAGGAGATGATTCCCAGAGGGGCCATGAGCACGATCAGCGAGAGCACTCCCAACGAGAACACCCCGAGCAGCGAGGCCAGAACGACCGTGCGAAGGTTGTGTAAGAAGATGTACATCGCGCCGCTTGCCGATAGCAGGCCCTGGTCGCGCAAGCCCGCCATGAGCGCTTCGCCACCCGGGTCGATGGCGCCCAGATTCAGATGCAGCGGTAGGCGCGCCGCCATCACCAGGCCGACCACAACGCCCATGATGAACGCCGCTGCCACCCATGGGCCCGCGCTCAGCGCGCGCCGCGCGGCGGGGAAGACGCCCTGGCGGTACCACTCGATCGGGTTACGAGCGCCGGCCGTGAGCGCGTGCCACACATTGCGCCGCAGGCGATCGAGGCGCAGCTCTTCCACCTCCCGCTCGAGTAGCTCCTCGCGCTGGAACTGGCGCAGGCCGATGCGTACAAACAGGAAGGCCAGCAGCCCAATCCCCAGGATGACCCACCACAACGCATCGTAGCGCCGCCAAAACATCAGCAGGCTCTCGCACTGCACCAGCAGCGCGGCCGGGATGATGATGAAGGAGGCCAGCAGGTTCGCCGCACGCACCGAGTTGGTCTGGGCGGAGATGACCACGGCGGCACTGACCATACCCACGGCATGGGCCAGGGTGAGGACCACAATCTGC
>JBGOXY010000197.1:0-4523 GCA_041479415.1 Anaerolineae bacterium | reverse complement strand
CGCCGTCGCCATGATGGACGTCGATATCCACGTAGGCCACGCGCGCGCCCTGGGCCACCAGCCAGGTGATCGCAATGACCGCATCGTTGAAGACGCAAAACCCGGAGGTCTCCGCCGGCAGGGCATGATGCAGCCCGCCGCCAATGTTGAAGACCGTCTCGGCCTCCCCGCGCATCAGCATGTGCGCGCCCTGCAGCGAGCCGCCCACTTTGAGGCGCTCGCTGAGATACATGCCTTCGAAGACCGGGTTATCACCCGGCCCGAATCCGAAGCGGTGGGCTGCCACGTACGGGTCGCCCTCGCTCAGGCGGCGCACCGCGTCGATATACGGCTGGGTGTGGAATAGGGCCAACTCTTCTTCGATGGCCGGGCAAGGGGCGACGAGACGCGTGTCTTTCGGGCGGAACGCCTTGTAGGCCTGCAGTAGTTCGAAGGTCCGGTGCAGCCGCTCGGCACGCAAGGGATGCCCGCCGCCGTGTTCGTGCGCCCAATAGCCGGGCGAGCACATGAGAACTGTCTGCCGGCCAGCGGCCACGGGAGTCATACCAGCCTCTCGGCGCGGACCCGCGCGGGCCCCCACACCCCGGCGATCGCCGACCCGCAGCGCGGGCAATGACCCGCGCGCATCCGGTTGTTCAGCACCTCGAAGCCCAGGCGCTGGATGAGCAGCTCGCCGCACTCCGGGCACCAGGTGTTCTCGCGTTCCGATCCGGGGCGGTTGCCGAAGTAGACATGCACCAGCCCCGCGCTCTCCGCGACGCGCCATGCCATGTCGAGCGCCTCGCGCGGCGTGGCTGGCGCGTGAAAGCGGTGGGCCGGGCGGTAGGCGCTGAGATGCCAGGGAACCTGGCGGCCAAGCTCGGTCACGATGCGCGCCGCTATCGTTGCCAGCTCGTCCGCCGAATCGTTCACCCCCGGGATCAGCAGGGTGGTGATCTCGAGGTGGACGCCTCGCGCTCGCGCCAGGCGGCACACCTCCCACACCCGCTCGACGTCGGCCCCCTTAGCGTAGCGGTGCACCACCTCGGCGCTGCCTTTGAGGTCGACATTCATCGCCTGCAGCCCAGCCTTGGCCAAGAGGTCGAACGCTTCCGGCGTCATGTAGCCGTTGGTCACGAAAGTGTTGTAGAGCCCGCGCCCGCGCGCGAGGCGCATCGCGTCCAAGGCCCACTCGAGCGAGAGCGTCGGCTCGTTGAAGGAAAAGGATGTGCCCTGGCAAAAGTGGCGCGGCACCCGCCGCACGAAAGCCTCCGGCGAGAGATACTCGCCTGAGACGGGCGGCGGGGCGGTGGAGATGTCGCTGTTCTGGCACCACGGGCAGCCGAAGTTGCACGACCACGAACCGACGGTGAGCGCATACGTGCCGGGGTAGAAATGATGGAAGGGTTTCTTCTCGATCGGGTTGGCCGCCAGCGAGGAAACTGAGCCGTAGATCAGGGTCACCAGAGTATCGGCGCGATTCTCCCGCGTGCGGCACCAGCCCGTGCCGCCGACCGGCAGCAGGCAGCGCCGGGCGCAGACATTACAGCGCACCTTGTTCCCCTCGCGCTCCTGCAGAAGTGCCTCGCGCACAAACCCAGACTCCAAGGATGTCTCCCTCATGCCAGGATGTCTGCCGAGGATCTCGTGTGCATCGAAAGTGACCCTTCGGAAAGGTCGAACCCCCGATCCGCCAAGCGGGTCGGTCCTTCCCTTAGGGCTTGACCTCGCCACCCGAGGGCGGTACCGGCGGCGCCGACTTCTCGGAAGGGATGAACGAAACCAACACCAGCGCCAGCGCGGTGACGCCCGCCAGCGCCCACATCACGATCGAACGATAGGGCCAGGGTGAGGCCGCATCCAGCACGAGCGCCGCTAGGAACGGCGCTCCGATGAGCGATCGCCACGCGGCGAGCGGCGGCTGGGTGGCCGCATTGGGCTGCGCAATCTCTCCGGCACCCGAAAGAAACACGACCAGCATGACGACGATCTGCAGCAGCGCCTGCAGGCCTGTGAATCTAAACCCCAAGAGCCCCAACAGGTAGGCGATGTACACGGCCGGAACCACCGCATACAGCCCCACACTGATGGCCTCGCCATAACCTCCACGCCATCCGAGCAGCCCGACCAGCGCGCGCACCAGGCCGGTGAGTATCGCAACGAAGACGAACCAGATCAGCAGGTTGGCGAGAAGCATCACGCCCAGGACGACGCCCGTCACCCACAGCGTCAGCCGCTGCCACAAGGCGGCTACGCCCGGTGCGTCCAGGATTATCGGGTCGGCCTGTAACAGTTGCTGCAGCTGGATGATCGGCACGCTCTGATACTCACCGCGGTTGAGAAGGTGCAATTCGGTGCGAGTGAGCAGCATGCCTTGCGCGTAGCGTGTGCGGTCGATCTCGCGAATGGCGCCGGTCGTATCGATGGCGATGAGTTGACCAGTCTCATCGGAGATGATGAAGGGTCGCGCCGGGTCGGAGGCGGCCACGCCGCCCTGGATGGTCAGCGTGGGCACGCGCCCCTCAATGAATGCTTGCTGCAGATCGCGGCCGGCGGAGGCGAGCGACGCCCCCACCCGCAGGGTCTGCACCAGCGTTACGGCCAGGGCGAATACCATGAAGAAGCCGATGGCCAGCCCCGAACCGTGGCGCACGCCCCGGCGATAGTACCCCGGGCTGAAGCACGGCATCACGAACCCGGCCGCGATCCACGCCAGCGGCGAGAGCTCACCGCTCGGCGCGGCCGGTTCGGGGTTTGGGGTGGGCGCGTTCATGTGTGCCTCCGTGAAGTGAGGAGCACCGTTTGTCCGACGCGGACCGATCGCGGCGCCGGACGACAAGCCCCCGCGCCCAGCCTTGCGCGGTGGCCGGCTCCCCTCAGCCTATCGACTACGGGGCTAGCGGCCGAAACGAGCCGATCATGCGCAGCAGGATATCGCGGTAGGGCAGGTAATCGTCGTGCGTGCGCCCCGACTGCAGCCAGTCGCCGCCATAGTTGAAGCGCGTATCGTCGCCCAGCTTTAAGTAGTAGATCTCGGCTTTGAAGACGTTGTTCTGCTGCGGATCGTAGATTTCCATCCCGCCCGCCGAGTAGGCCTGCCCGGCGATGGTGACCGTCTCGGTCTTGTTGACAATGGTATACGCGCCGATGCCGCTCACACCGCACGGCGTGGAGTACTTGCCACCGCGTTCCTGCGGCGCGCCGATGGTCAGGAATCCGATCGGGAGTTGCACGTCGACGCACAACTGGTCCGGGTAGGTCGCTTCGAGCTGGGCGAAGAACTGGTCGGGCGTCATGCCGGCCGGCAATTCCTCCGTCGGGTATCCGGTGACGCCCTCGGCGGTGATCACCGCGTCCGGGGGATAGTCAAACTGATATCCAAGGAAGGCATTGGTGTACGTCAGCCATCCCGGGTTGGCGGTCGGCGCGCCGGCTGGCACGAGCGTCTCGGTGGCAGCGGGCGGCGGCGGCTGGCTGGGGAGCGTGGTCGGCGGCGGCGGCGCGGTGGGTGTGGCCACTCCCAAGGGGGGAAGCACACAGGCCAGCGCCACAATGAGTACCGCCGCGAGAATCAAACTCTTGTGCATCTATCCTCCTGCGCTGTGACGAGCGAATGATGTGCGGTGCCCTGGGGCGCCACGCAGTTTGTCCGGCATCGCGTGCCGGCTCAATTGTAGGCGAGAATGAAGCAAAGCGGCGAGCGTGCTCGAGCTCGCGCTAACCCGGATTTGCATCGGGTGTGGTGCCCGCCTCGTACGGCCCCGGGCAGCCGAACTCCACCCAGCGCCCGGCATCTTCCACATCGGTGTCTGGGAAGACGACCCAATCCCCGTTTTGGAAGACGGCCACCTTGCTCACCCTTCGACCGTGCCAGTCGACTTCGTGGCGCGTCGTCCCTTGCGTCGTCCAAGACGGATTGTTGATGTCGACCTGGTAGCACACGGCGCGATCGATGCCGGCATCCTGCGCTGTGGCGGGTATAACGCCCGCGGCTTGCGAAACGACCCGCACCTCGCCGCACGCGGGCTGTCGAGGTTCGCCGGGCCAGACTGGAATGTCGGTGATGCACACCTGGTAGCCACGCTCGATCTTGTCAACGATTGACGGCGGCAGCCTGCTGCCGCCGAGCGCGGGGATGTAACCGCGCACGGCCCACAGCGCGAGGATGAGAAGCCCGACGACAAGCAGGATTCCCTTTGTGTTTTCCCTGGCCCAGGAGACGAAGCGGCGGGCGAGGCCAGGTTTTGATTTCTCGGCGTTGTCCATTCGAACAAGTCCCCAAACCCTCACGGAGTTATCGTGGCCGGGGCAACAGGGCAGTCCATCCTTCAGTCCGAGCCGCGACGGTGGACAACAAGACTTTCTGCATCGGCCCGGCCCTGGGCAGGCTGGATGAAAAATCCCAGGGTATCAGCGGGTCGCAAAGCAGCGCGTTCCTGAAGCGGATCGAGCCGCATTGCGCTATTCGGAGGCGATTTGGATGCGACACCATGCATACAGCGCATCGTACACTGCAAACTGCGCCTCGAGATTGGCCGCGTCGT
>JBGOXY010000196.1:0-4527 GCA_041479415.1 Anaerolineae bacterium | reverse complement strand
GGGGGGGGGGGGGGGGGCGGGTTCGCTCGTGGCCGTGGGGGCTTCCGTCGCGGTGTTGGTGGCGACGACTACGGCTGTCTGCGTCGGTGAAAGGGTCCCAGGCGGATTTGTGGCGGTCGCGACATACGTTGCGCTGGCGACGGGGACTAGCGTCGGCGCATAGGTCGGCGGGTAGGTGATGACCTCGGTTGCCGTAGCATCAGGACCTGTGGCCGTCGCGGCGAGTGTGGGCGTGCGAAACGGATTGAGTGGAAGGTCCGGGTTGACGAAGAGAACCACGTAAGCTGCAATCGCCCCGATGGTAAAGAGCACCAGGAGGGCGCTCAAAACGTACATCGCCACCCCGCCGCAACCGGGGCCGGATTTGCTGATATCGGGAGAGTAATCGCTCATGGTGTCTTGACCTTTCTTCGGAACTGCGCCGTCGGCCAGCCTAGGGCAACGCGACGAAGACTTGAACCCGGGCGTCGGCGACCTTTACGTTAATCCAATCGCGCAGCGCCTTCCGCCGGGCCGCCTCCAACGCCGGGGCCGACAGCGGCCTCTCGCTTTCCTTTGCTATCGTCCGCACGATATGAAACCCGTCGGCGGCAGCGACGACCGGGCTGACCTCACCCGGGGCGAGGGCGAAGGCAACTGCCTCAATCTCCGGAACCGCCAGCCAGCCCCGCGGGAACCACCCCAGATCACCGCCTCCCGCACGCGTGCTCAAGTCCTGGGAGAAAGTGCGCGCCGCCTGCGCAAAGTCCGCCCCGCTGGCGATATTTAGCAGCACCTCGTCCGCCACGGCCCGGGACGACATCAGGATGTGGGCGGCATGCACCTGTTCGCCTTGGGGCGGCACCCCATCCACAATCCGATCGGTGATGGCGCGCGAGAGCATTTGGCGCTTCAGCGCGAGGGTGAATTCCTCGACGGTATATCCTGATTGGGCGAGCCACTCGGAAAAGGCCGGGTCGCCCCCGCGGGCGGCGCGCGCCTGGTCCACCCCCTGGGCGATGGCGGCTCCATCGATGGTCAAGCCTTCCGACAACGACGCCTGGACCACCACCCGCTCTTCGATCATTGCCCGAAGCACCGCTTTGCGGTCGTCAGGGGAGGGTGCAAGGTCGATGCCCAGGCTGGCTCGGCCCGCCCCAAAGCGTGCCACCTCGCGCTCGAACTCGTCCAGAGTGATCCGTTCCCCATTGACTTCGGCCGCCAAGGGCTCCGGCGTCGCGCTGGGTGTTGGCGGCAAGGGTGTGTCTGTGGGAGTCCCGAATCCGGACGTGCCGCTGCACGCGCCCGTGACGAGCATGAAGAGCACGGCGGCGATGGTGGTGCGGCGAGAGGTGGTCGGGATGGGGCTTGTCATAGCAGCCGATGGTGGCCGGCGCCGAATGCGCGCCGGCCGTTCGCGATTATACTTGACCCCATCCCTCGGAACGCGCCCACGGCTGGGTGGCGGATGCCAGATCAGGATATGTTTGCGGAGGCAGTGGCAGCGGCCCGCGCCGGTCGGCGCGCGCAAGCGCGCTCGTTGCTCGGGCGGCTCTTGCGCGCAGACCAGGCGAACCCGGAGTATTGGCTGTGGCTGAGCGCGGTGGCCGACAACGAGCGCGAACGGGCGCAGTGCCTGCAGAGCCTGGCGAAACTCAACCCGCAACACCCGGCGGCGCGGGCCGGTCTGCGCATGCTCGGCGAGGGCACCGAAGCAACACCCGGGCCGCGCACCGGGCCCGCGACGACAACCAACAGCCTGGCGCGTTCGACTGACCGTCGATCTTCTCGCGCCTCGGCGGCGGTCAGCATTCCACCGCAGCTCATCATGCGAGCCTTGATCCTCCTGGCTGCCCTGGCCGCGGGTGGGGCGTTGATCTGGGGGGCCTTGGCGCTTGGGCGATCGATATGGCGGCCGGGCCTGGCCCTCATCCTGCGCACGCCGACGCCGAGCGCTTCTGCAACGCCAGCCGCCTCGCCGACCTTGCGGCCCACGGTGCCGCTCTCCAGTTCCGTTTCGATGGCGCAATACTTCGGCGTGGAGCAGACTCCAACTCCTTTCTACGGAGCCACGCCCCATCCGGTCGTGGCCGCGTATGCCATCGGCCTGGATGCGCTGCGCAGCGACCGATGGGAAGAGGCCGTTCAGTATCTCAACCAGGTGCTGGTGATTGATCCAGGCGCGGCCGATCTGCATCAGATGGTGGCCGAAGCTCAGCGCCAGATGGGCAACCTGGATTGGGCGCGCGAGTCCATCGCCAAGGCCCTCAACGCCAATCCGCGCTATGCGCCTGCCTACCTGGCGCGAGCACGCCTCACGCTATTGCGCGATCCGCAGGCGGATGTGATGCACGACGTCGACCGTGCCCTCGAGCTCGATCCGGCCTTCGTCGATGCCTACGTCGAGCGAGCTGCCCTCCACATCCGTGCTGGGGATCTCTCGGCCGCCGACGGCGACCTGCAGCGCGCCTTCCAGGTGGACCCGCAGCATGCCACGGCGTGGGTGACCCGCGGCCGCCTAGCGCTGCTCAACCACGACGCGCAGGGCGCCATCAATGCCGAGCTGCGAGCCCAATCGATTGATCCAACCATCCCGATGTCTTACTTCATCCTGGGTCAGGCCGATATGAATCTCGGGCTGAGTGCCTCGGCGCTGACCCCGCTCGAGGTGTACGTCACCTACGCGCCGGACGACCCGCAAGGATGGTTAGCCTATGGCAAGGCGCTGCTGGCTGAAGGCGAGGCCCACGCGGCGATAGATATTCTTGGCCAGGCAGTCGCTCTCTCGCCGCGCATGATCGAGGCCTACCTCGCCCGTGGCGAGGCCTACCTGGCCGTTGACAACGGCAACGGAGCCTACCGCGATTTCCATTCAGCTTACGGTCTGGACACCAAGGTGTTTGCATCCCGCTACGGAGCGGCGCGCGCATTCGAGATCACCAACCAACCCCAGGAGGCGTTGCGTGAGATCGAGGGTGCTCTGCGTTTAGCTGTGACCGCGGCGGAGAAGGCCCAAGCGCTGATGCTGCGCGCGCGGGTTCGCGAATCGACCGGCGATATTGAACTGGCGCTGCGCGACTGGCGGACGATCGCCAGCATGTCCGATGCGCCGCCTGAGATCCTCATGGTTGCGCTGGCGAGGTTGGTGGCTACACCTTCGCCGACGCCAGGGGCGCACTGAAGCAGAAACCCGTCGGCGTTTTGACACTGTGCAATGGCATGTGGTAGAATCTCCGGGCTCGGCGAGGGAGACCCACATGCGCTGGAGTGGAGGGATGGCCGAGTGGTCTAAGGCGGCTGTCTTGAAAACAGCTGTGGGGGCAACCTCACCGGGGGTTCGAATCCCTCTCCCTCCGCCATCTGGGGAGGTGCCGGAGTGGCCGATCGGGGGCGCCTGCTAAGCGCTTGTAGGGCCTTTAAAGCTCTACCCAGGGTTCGAATCCCTGCCTCCCCGCTGCGAGCAACAGCGCGCCGAAGGCGATCTTGCGCCGGCGGCGTGCGCACGATTGAAGGACATCTGCCCTCGTAGCTCAGTTTGGATTAGAGCACTTGCTTGCGGAGCAAGGGGTCGTGGGTTCAAGTCCCGCCGAGGGCGCCACAGCACCAACGCCGACGTGCACCGTCGGCGTTTTGCTTTGCAGCGCTTGGGACAGTTATCGACCCGTGGCCGGGCGGGCCGTTGTTGAGCAAGTCACGATCAGGGAGGCGCTCCAGCCTACGCTGACCGTTGACCGAATGCCAGGGAGGCGTTCCTCGGACGCATCACGACTGCCCTGGCCAGAAGCCCGCCGGCATCTCCGCGGCGGGTTTCTGCTTTGCCGGCAAGAGCGCCCCATAGGCAGTTGTACTGTGTCCTCTGCAACGTAGTTGCAACTGGAACTGGCCGGTCTCTTGACTTAGACTGATCTGGCGGGTAGTTGGCCCCGCCATCTCAACCCCCCGGTTCTCTCCCTTTCCTCTGCCCGCAGATGGGGGCGGGCGGCAGCCAGCCAGAACATCTGCCCTATTGACTCTAATATAACTTTCAGGTTATATTGACAGGAACTGGAATACAATGGCCCTGGAAATCGTCTACTTTACAATCCCCGGGGGGGAGGGCCCGGCCACATACATCGAAAGTCAGCCACCGGATGAGAGCGCCAACTTGTTCAGGTGGATTGAGACGTTCGCAGAAACGCCACCCGGCCAATGGACCAGCATGAATGCAAAGATGGTCAGGAAGCACTTGTGGCAGCACAATCAAGGGCCACACAGAGTGCTCTATGCGATTCGAGTCGGGCAAATGGTTGTGCTCCACGCGTTCAGTAAGGTACCACGCAAGCGGGAGCAACAAGAGTATCTGTTGGCCGAGCGTCGATACGAGTCACTCTTCGGACACCGCTAACCGACAAACAGAAAGAGAGAATGTAATGCCAGAGGTCATCCTGAGGTCACACAAGGATGTACTCGCCGAGGCACGCAAGGATCCCGAATTCGAGAAGGCCTATCGCCTCTTGGGTCCTCGTCACCAGGTAATCAGGGAGATCGTGAATCTCAGAAACGAGAAAG
>JBGOXY010000195.1:0-4563 GCA_041479415.1 Anaerolineae bacterium | reverse complement strand
GACTGCCGCGGTTTCCATGTCCACCGCGATCACGCCTTGCCGTTCGAGGCGGGCTGCCTGCGCCGGGTCGCTCACCAGCTCGTCAGAAGTGGCCAGCTTGCCTCGCGGCTCCACGTCGCCAAGAATGCTGGGCTGGAATTGTGCGCCGGTCGGTAGGTCGATGACGAGCTCCGGGACAACCAGGTCGCCGACGTCAACGCTCGGGCCGATGCCTCCTGCGACGCCGATCACAACAAGATGACCAATGGGGCCGGAGTCCAGGACCCTCTCCGCCGTCTGCGCGGCGGCCTTGGTGCCGATCCCCGTCGTTGTGGCAACGATCTCTATTCGGCCAAGTCCACCCGCTAGGAGGCTGCGGTCACCCGATGCTGACCGTTGCAGGGACAAGGCGCGCACCAGCGGCCTGAGCTCCGATCGCATAGGCGCGAGGATGGCGATCCTTTCTCCTGATCCGGATTCGATCACGCCATTCTCCTACGCGGCTCCGCAGACATTTTCTTCATTCTAAGACAAGGTACATGGCAGGCAAGTGGGCGCTCCTTGAGCGGCGGGAGCCGCGTCGGTCGAAGATCCTGGCGGGTTTCCAGAGCACTAGTGAGGGGCTAGGCAGCAGCCAATCATCTCCTAGGAGTTGCCCTTCGTCGGAGCCTTGTCACTTTCGCTCTGAGGGGCGTAGAGCCAGAAATTCAGAGGGAGTCGCGGGTCGTAGGTCCGAAAGCCCTGGGAAGACTTGAGCCCGACGGTGAGTCTGTTTGCCTTGCAGGTCTCGTCGAGGTGGATCATAACCTGGAAGCGATCGAGGTCGCTCTTACCAGGGGGCATGACTACGCGTCCGGATGTGACCTCTGATAGTGGGAGGTCTTCTTGGCCAGATGCGCCCAGACGCCACAAGGCGTAAGTGGGATACGCCATATAGGAGAATGCGCCCAGTCCAGCGAAGAGATCGGCAACTTGCGCCAAGGGTGTGGTCTTGGAGTCAACTTCGGCGATGTGCTGGATTCTGAACTCTCGTGCGAAGTTGATGCGAAAGAGGGTGGGCGCCGAGGGATCGCCAGGGGCGCGCAGGCTTGCCCCTGCAGCATCCAGGCGATTCTGAACGGAGATCCAGTCCATGGCTGTGTTCTCGTCCGGAAAGAGCGCCCATGTGCTTTGGGGCGGCCATCGCGTGGATAGGACGTTCCGGCAGAGGTAGTAGTACATCCTTTGCAGGTTGGCGATGTCGTCTCTCTCGGGGATCTTGTGCCGGCTGTCCTCGGTATCCCACACGAGGACGTCGACCCTCAAGTGCGAGCGAATTGCCCGGTCGAGTATTGCGTCGATGACATGGAGGGCTGCGAACCTATCGCGAGCCTGACGTAGTTTCGTCCACTTGAGCTCGGCAACCTGAGCCCTATCGAGGATGTCGGCGATTTCGGAGGAGACCTCAGCTGACCTGGAAGCCTCAAGAGTGACCACCGCAACGGAGCGGTATCGGTGATCTGTGTATGACTCGTCGGCGAAAGCTTCGTGCGTGGTGTTCGTCATGATGAGTGCGCCAGGAGCAGAGAGGTGCTGCTGCCTAACTAGTATATATGCGGCACCAACCTCCACGCCCTCCGGCAATACGCTCGCCCCTCCTCGCCGAATTCCTTCGCCATCAGTGCTTCTTCGTCGTGGATGTGCCACAGGAGCAGCGCGAGGACAAACGGAAGGAGTGCAAGACCAACCCACGTGCGGAACGCAAGCGATGCGCCGAGGGTCAGGAGCAGAATGCCGAGATAGCGCGGGTGGCGGATCAGGCGATAGGGCCCAGCCGTGATGAGGTTGTGGTTCTCCCGGATGGTTACCTCTGCCGAGTATTGGCGCCCGAGGTAGATGCCAGAGAGGAAGACCAGCGCGTACCCGATGGCGGTGACGAATACCCCGGGCCAACGTACGAAAGGCGATTCGGGGAGTACGGCCAGCCCGCGCCGATCGCAGAAGGGCAACACGATGAGCCCAATTGCCAGAACGAGCAGCATCGCGTAGCCGACCGCGGCTTGCCGCGGCACTCGCTTTTCCTTGAGGCCTGAGGAACCCTCAATACCCTGCGGGGCAACGACGGCCTGGTACGCAACGGCGACGCCAAACGCAGCGATGACTACGGCATAACCGAGGCGAGCCGAGGAAGAGAAGAAACTGCCCACATCGGCCAGGCCCCAGCCGAGGAGCGAGATGCCGAGGTAGAGCGCAAGTGTGCCGGCGAAGGTCCAGACTGCTCGTAACGCCAGCCTCATGTACGCCTCCAAGACGCACGACCAGGTCGCCGTGGAATTGTAGAACAGCGCCAAGCGCAGCGCCAACGACCACTCATGCCGCCAGAGGCGCGCTCACCTCATCTAGCTTGGCGATCTCCTCGGGCGTGAGGCGCCAGCCCAACGCGCCTGCATTCTCCTCGACCTGAGCTGCGCTCTTAGATCCGGGGATCGGCACGGCGCCTTTGCAGATCAGCCAGTTCAACGACACCTGGGCGGGCGTCTTGCCGCCATGGACCTCGCCCATCTCGCGCAGCAGGCTGAGCAGCGGCTCCACGCGTCGCAGATAGCTGGCGTTGTACATTGCCCCCCGTGGACCCGTGGGCGGATGAGCGGGCGTGTACTTACCTGCCAGGACGCCCTTGCGCAGCGGGCTGTAGGCGATGATCGTAACGCCGAGTTCCCGGCAAACGCCCAGCGTGCCGTCGCGCTCGATGTGACGGTCGAGCAGGCTGTATTCCACCTGATTGGAGGCCAGCGGCAGCCCGTGACGGACGAGCACGTCGTGCGTGCGCCGAGTCCAATCGGCGTTGTAGTTTGATACGCCTGCGGCGCGAATCAATCCACGCTTCGCGGCCTCGGCCAGGGCCTCAGCCCAGAACACGGGCGCATTCGGCGGGTACGGTTGGTGGATTTGATAGAGCTCCACACTTTCACGCCCCAGCCGCTTGAGGCTTGCGCGCAGCGCAGCGTGCAAGGCGCCGCGCGTCAGCCGCCATGGAAAGGGAAAGAACTTCGTTGCCAAGATGACCTTGCGATCGGTCGAAGGCATCAATGCGCCAAGGAACTTCTCCGATCGGCCGTTGCCATAAAGCTCGGCGGTGTCGAAGAAATCGATGCCCGCCTCCAGGCTGGCGTGAAAGCTCTCTTCCACCTGGCGTGGGCCATACTCGCGGCCGAAGCCCCACATGAACCGATCGCCCCATTCCCATGCGCCCGTGCCCATGGGCGGGATGCGGATGTGCGTCTTGCCGAGTTGCACTGGTGCCTCGACCATCTTGTGACCTCCGATGATGATTCGGGTGGGTTGACCCCGTAAGTTCACCCACCCCTTACCCCTCCCGCTTCGCAGGACAGGCTCCCTTAGGGAGGGTGAAGAACTTGTATCTGGGAGTGGGGGGCAAAGCCCCCCGCTCCCAGAGGCTCACACTCTTGACGATCTCACTCGGGCTGGCGCGGTTTGAGCTCCCGCATGCCCACACCCCTTTCGACCTCTGTTTGGGCAGGGCATGCCGTGCCCGACGGCCCCACTTCGTTAGGTGCCTGCGACGGTCCCGACTCCCAGATGCCCACACCCCTTACGAACTCCGGCGGGCTGGCCTGCTTGGCGCTCCGAGAAGCCAGCCCTTTCAACTCTATCGGGGCACGCCATGGCGTGCCCCAACAAACTAGAGACTCTCAGTGATCTCTGTGGTGAAGCCCTTCCCCTCACCCGCGCAGCACATCGCGCAGCGCGTCCTCCAATTCCGCGAACTTAAAAGCAAAGCCCATCTCGGCCAGGCGGGCTGGGATGGCCCGCTGCCCAGTAAGGATCAGGCCGGCCATCTCGCCCAACACCAATCGCAGGGCAAACCCCGGAACCCGGACGATCGAGGGCCTGCGCATCACCTTGCCCAGTGTACGCGCGAAATGGCGATACGTGCAGGGCTGCGGCGCGGAAAGGTTGAAGGGCCCGCGCGCATCCGGGCGGTCAATCAGGAATCGAACCGCACGGATGTGATCGTCAAGGTGAATCCAGGGTACCCCCTGGCGGCCGCTGCCGAGGGGACCTCCCATCATGAAGAGGAAGGGCAGGCGCATGAGCGAGAGAACACCGCCGTGCAAGCTGAACGGCAGGCCGGTGCGAATGATCACACGCCGCACGCCGAGAGCCTCGACCTCGGCGGTCGAGGCTTCCCATTGGACCGCCACTCGTGCGAGAAGGTCCTGGCCCGGCGCCGTTTCTTCCGGGATTTCCTCGGTGCCGCGAGGGCCGTAGTATCCGACGCCGGAGGATTGGATGACCACGTGCGGCCTGGAGCGAACTTTGCGCACCGCCTCCGCCACCGCATTGCCGGCATTTATCCGGCTGGTCAGGAAGCGCTGCTTGCGCGCTGCGGTCCACGGCCAATGGGAAAGGCTCTCACCGGCCAGGTTGACGATGACCTGGGCGCCCTCGGCCAGGTCGGCCCAGCCGGCCGAGCTCCGTGCATCCCAGCCCACCACACGCATACCGGTGGGCAGCCCAGTCACCCGTTTCGGCCGCCGGCTGAGGGCGATCACCTCATGCCCGTCCGCGGCCAGGCTGGCG
>JBGOXY010000194.1:0-4570 GCA_041479415.1 Anaerolineae bacterium | reverse complement strand
GAACACCCAGAGTCCCCCAGCACGAACAATCCAACCCAAAAGGCGCCGGGCAAGACCCGGCGCCTTTTTCATCCCGCGCGCACGCTTACCTGAGCCTCTTGCGCAGCAGTACCCACGTAAGCACGAGGCCCGCCGAGAGCGCCACCAACCATAGCAGGCTGGCTTCGACGGCGGCAGCTCCACCCAGCCACACACTCGGCGTGAGGTGCGTGACCAATGCGCCCTCCATGACCTCGCCGCTGACCGGCAGCGAGAAGATGGCGCCCTGGATGAGGACCCACACCCACCGCGCGGCGACGGGCACCCACAACGTTCCACTCGAGAGCGCGAGCGCGCCGAGCACGAGCCCAGCCAGGAGTGCGTTAAGTGCGCCCAGCAGGCTGGCCGGGCCCAGGGCGGCGCGATAGACCGCATACAGAACGGCGGCGATGAGCACCGCCGCGCGTGGGCCCAGGGCGCGGGTCAGGGTCGTGCGGATGTAGCCGCGAAAGGCGATCTCCTCCGCAAGAACCAGGCCAAGAAGCAGCAACATGTTGCCCACCAGATCCAGCACCAAGTCGCCCCATCCCTCGGCCGCAGCGGTCGAGCCGCTCACCGTGAGTGCGCCGCTCCATCGGGCCATGCCAAGTGCAGCCAGCACCAGCAGCCCGCTCGCGAGGCTGGCCGCCGCAAGCAGACGCCCGTTGCCCGCGCGCCACGGCAGGCCTAGGTCCCTCACCCGCGTGCCTCGCTCGAAGAGACGTAGCGCCACCCAACAGAAGATCAGCACCGCAATCAGATAAAGCAGCATGGCCACGGCATGCAGGAGCAGGATCGAGTCTTCCATGTGCAGGCCGATCTCGCGCAGGCTATCGCCCCAGATGCCCCGCGCGAAAAGGAAGAAGCCCAGGCCCACCGGCAACCCAACCGCCAACACTGCCAGGCCGCAGGCCATGGCGAAGCCCGTGGCCCGCACCAATGCCCCGAGGGCGTCTCGATGGAGGGAGCTCGTGCCAGGGGTGGTCGTCGTCATGGGGTACCTCCCTAGTCGCCCTGCGGGTTGTTGGAGTCGTGGCAGCCGCCGCTGGTGCACGAGGTCTGGGCATAGCGCGCCGGGTGGCAATTCGAGCAACCCAGCGCATGCTCGCCCCCGCCGATGTGTTCGCCCACCCCGGGGTGGCTGAAGGTCGAGGGGCGGAAGGCTCGGGTCGTGTGGCAACGCGCGCAGTTGACCGACATCCCCAGATGCGTGCCGGGCGGAGTGTGGCAGTTGACGCAGGCTGTCGACAGCCCGGTGAAGACCCAGCTGGTATGGCAGCGCGTGCAGACGAGCGTCGCATGAGCCCCGGTCAGCGGGAATTGGGTGTGGTCGAAGTGAGCCGGCGTCCAGCCTTCCGGCGTGTGGCACTGCGCGCATCCGAAGGTGATGCCCCCCATGTGGTCTACCGGCGCCTGATGGCAGCCCTCACACAGCTGCGAGAGCCCGGTGAACACACCACTCGTGTGGCACCGCGTGCAGATCAGTGTCAGATGGACCCCGGTCAGCGGGAACTTGGAGTGGTCGAAGTGAGCGGGCCTCCAGCCCTCCGGGTTGTGGCAGCCGGCGCAGCCGCTGACCACTCCCGCTTGGTGATCCGGCGGAACCTTGTGGCAGTCTTCGCACAGCGGCGAGGTGCCCTGGAAACGGTCGCCCGGGTGGCAGCCTGCGCAGGCCTGCCCTTGATGCTTGCCGGTGAGTGGAAATGCGGCGTGGTCGAAGGCGGCCGGCGTCCAGCCCAGCGGGCTGTGACAGTGGATGCAGCCGGTGGTGATGCCCGCCACGTGGCCTGCGGGGATCGCATGGCAGCTCTCGCAGTCGGGGCTCTGCTGCTGGTAGGTGCCATCCACATGGCACTGGGAGCAGTTGAGCGCGGCGTGCGCACCCACCATGGGGAAGCCCGTGTGCGCTTTGTGGCACGAGTCACACTGCTCGCGCGGCATGACCCGCGGCTGGTCCGGCTGGGCATGCACGATGCGCGAGTGGCACTCGGCACATAGAACATTGTTCGCGCTGTGCACGTCGTGGCGCACCTCGATCGCCCGGTCGGGCAGCCCGGGGGCATCCGCATGGCAGCGCAGGCATTGATCATTCTTGACGCGCACGATGATGCGGATGGGGACGGGGTAGTTCCCCGAGAAGTGAGCGACCACCTGCTCCGCGCCGCGCACCTTCTCTTCGATGAACCCGCGCATGCCCGGCTCGGCGTGGCAATCCAGGCAGCGCGCCGCCTGGCCGTGGCTGGAGGCCTGCCAGGAGGCGTAGTGGAAGTTCATCTCATGGCACGAGTTGCAGAACCACGGCTGGGAGTTGACCCACTGGAAGCCTGCGCCGCCGAGGATCAGGACGGCGAAGAGGATCAGGGCGACGACCGCGGCGATTCGCCAGCGAGAGCTCATGGGGCCTCCGGGCGAGGGGTGTATGAGAGCGTGGGGTGGAATTGTATGTGCCCGCGCGGCACTGCGCAAGCAGGCCCAGCGGGCGTTCGCGGAGTTGCCCGTCGGACGGATTGAGCCTAAACTCAATGCACCGGCCGCCGGGGGGGGCGCCGCGCAGCCCCTCCCCCGTTGTTCGACCGACATCCACCCAGTGCCGCGCTCCGCTGATTTCTTCCTTCCTCGAACTAGGAGGCACCCATGCAAGCCCAACCGCAGGCACCCATGAAATTGAACCTCGGCACGCCGCCGATCCGCCCTCACCTTCTACAAAGGAGGAACCCATGAGTGACCCGCGTATCGACAAACTGGCCCAAGTCCTTGTTCACTACAGCGTAGCGGCCAAACCCCGCCAGCTGGTGGGCATCGCAGGGTATCCGTTCTCGCCTCAGGTGCTGCCTCTCATGGAGGCGGTTGTGCGAGAAGTGTATCGGGCAGGGGCTCACCCGATTCCGTATATGCAAGTGCCCAATACCGAGGGTTTCGATCGAATCTTCTTTGGCGAAGCGAACGACGACCAACTTGAGTTCCGTGAGCCGTGGGCCGAGCAGATGATTCGTTCTCTGGACTGTGACATCGGCATCATGGCATCCACCAACACCCGACGACTCTCTGGAGCGGACAGCTCCAAGATGAGTATCGCCTCGAGAGCCGTGCGCGACCTGGTCACCCTCTATCTCAAGAGGGCGGCCGAGGGATCTCTCCGCTGGGTATTGTGCGCGACCCCCACGGCGGCCTACGCCCAAGATGCCGAGATGAGTCTCCCCGAGTTCGAGGATTTCGTTTTTGGGTGCACGTACGCCGACCAAGAAGACCCGGTCTCTACCTGGAGGAGTATTAGCGAAACACAGTCCGTACTCGTCAAGAGGCTGGCGGGCAAGCGATCCGTGTTAGTGAAGGGGCCCCATGTGGACCTCACTTTCTCAATCGAGGACCGGGTTTTCATCAACTGCGATGGCCGACTGAACATGCCCGATGGGGAAATCTTCACCGGCCCGGTCGAGGAGTCGGTCAACGGGTGGATAAAGTCCTCCTTCCCGGCGATCTTTCGAGGCGTCGAAGTGGGCCAGGTGCGATTGGTGCTGAAAGAAGGCCGGGTCGTCGAGGCGGACGCGGAGAAGCACCAAGATCACTTGGTCGCGATGCTCGACACGGATGAGGGCGCGCGACGGATGGGCGAGTTCGGCATCGGCACCAACGATCGGATCGCCGTCTTCACCAAGAACATGCTCTTCGACGAGAAGATCGGGGGAACCGTTCACTTCGCACTGGGTGCAGGCTTTCCAGAGACCGGCGCCAAAAACGAAAGCTCCATCCATTGGGATCTGCTGTGTGACATGAGGCACGGGGGACAGATCCTTGTCGACGGCAAGCTCTTCTACGAATCGGGTCGGTTTCTCGACTAGGTTCTCGCATTGGGCGCCAGCCGCCCGCGCGGAGCCGGCCGCGCGGCCACGTGCCATCATCCGGTTTCTGTGGCCGGAGTCAGCGATGACGATGGCCGCGCCATCCGGCTCATGATCTGCTCCATTCGCAGGTCGGCGTGCTAGAATCGCAGGGCTCCCCCTGTGGACCATTGGACGGCACAGGCCGCGACAAACATCAACCCTTATCCGCAACGGACACATGAGGACTCAATGACTGCCTCGGATCCACCCGCCACCCCGCAGGCTCTGCTCGGGCCCATGCGCCTGCCTTTCCTCATTCTCACGCCGGCCTGCGTGCTCTTGGGAATCGGCGCGGCCTTCTATCAGTCCGGACGTGTGGATCTGCTTCAGGCCGTGATTGTTCTTATCGGAGCGCTCGCCGCCCATATTAGCGTCAACACGCTGAATGAATACTTCGACTTCCGCAGCGGCCTCGATCTGCGTACACAACGGACTCCTTTCAGCGGAGGCAGCGGCACTCTCGCGGCTCAGCCGGCGATGGCGCCCAAGGCCCTAGCGACTGGGCTGGTCGCGATGGCTGTCACCGCCGTGGTCGGCCTGTACTTCGTGCTCGTGCGCGGGGCGGGACTGTTGCCACTCGGCCTGGCGGGACTGCTCATCATTTCCATCTACACAGTCTGGCTCACCCGATATCCCCTGCTCTGCCTGATCGCCCCTGGGTTGGGGTTTGG
>JBGOXY010000193.1:0-4574 GCA_041479415.1 Anaerolineae bacterium | reverse complement strand
GCACATCTGTCTTCCGCCCGGGCACGTTCCCTGGCCTGGCCAGGACAGGCTTCATGTGGGCTGGGTTGACCAGCAGCAGCTCAAAATCCTGTTCCAGAACGTTGTATATCGGTTTCCAGTACACCCCTGTGCTTTCCATGGCCACGTGGGTGACCTCGCCCTCGCGCAGCCAATCCCCTAACGCGAGAATCTGATCGGTCATCGTCTGGAAGGTTCGGGTCTCGGTCACCACCTTGCCTCGCGCGCCCGCAAGACGCACGCACGCCACGACCGTCTTCTGGTGAACATCCAGACCGCAACACCGCGGATGCTCGATCTCCATCTCCCTCCTCCTTGCCTGCCGGGAGGGATGCCTGTGAAATGAAGAATCTACCTTGCGTCCTTCCCCTGAGGGGTACGACAGTCCGTGGTGCCTCCAGGCATCCCGGTCAGACTAGCATCCGAGCTCTCGGCACCAAGATCCACTCGACCTGCAACACCCGGCCAGGCTCTCTCAAGGATACATCTGCCCCCCTCCATTTTCATCTGCCGTGGCGGAGCATCTCCGCCCCATGTTGACTAGCATGCGGCCCGATGCGTGTGGCGGGGGTGGCCCGATACCGGAACGTCGCCCGAGATGCGACCCTTGGGCGTGCGGCCGGACAAACCGGTGTCCCTTCCCCCGATCACACGTATAATCGCCGGCGCGCCATGGACACGATCAGATGACTTCGGCCGCGATTGTCTTTGGAACGCTGGGGTGGCTTGTCGTCGGGCTGCTGTTCGGCGGAGCGCTGAACGGTCTGGCCGACAATCTGCCTGTCGGCGATGTACCTCGGGGACGGAACCGGGCCGAGGCCCTTCTCCTTGCGCGCTGTGACTACTGCGGCGAATCACGCCGCGGGTGGCGGGGGCTGGCCGTGCTGCAGGCCCTGATCGGGGGCAGCGTCTGCGGTCAGTGCACGGCACCCCGCAAACGGCGGGACCTCCTAGTGGAACTGGTTATGGCCGCTGCGCTGGCCGCGCTGTGGCTCCGCTCGCCCGCGTCGGTCGCCGAGCACCTCGGGGGTGCCGTCGTCCTGGGTCTCTTTGTGCTGACCACGGTGATCGATTTTGAGCATCGCCTGGTATTGATGGACGTCAGCCTGGTCGGGGCCGGGCTGCTGCTGATGGTTGCGGCGCTGGGGGGCTTGGCGCGGGTGGGGGGCGCGCTCGTTGGGGCAGCCGCCGGGGCAGTGGTGTTCCTGGTCCTCTTTCTCCTGGGCTTCGCGTTCTTGCGCCTCATGCGCTATGAGCCCCGCGAGGCGGCGCTCGGTTTCGGGGATGTGGTGCTGGCGGGCCTGGTCGGTCTGGCCGTTGGCTGGCCGGCTGTGCTCCTGGCGCTGCTCTTGGCTATCCTCGGGGCGGGCGGGGCCGGTTTGGCAATCCTCGTGTGGAAGGCCGTCCGCCGCCAGGCGATGCAGGGGGCCACGATGGCTTATGGCCCTTACCTCGCGCTGGCGGCGGTTGTCGTCTACTTCTTCGGCGCCGATTTGGCGCGCCTCTTCCTCCGCGTGCCTTGAAATCCCTCGCAGGTACGATTCCCGGCTGGCGCCTTGCGGGCCCGTACTAGCCCGGGCTACTGGGTGCCGGTCGGCGGCGGAACCAGTGCTGCCAATCGCGATTCTCCCACACGACCAGGATCGCCGCAGCGTTGAACACGGAAGAGTACGTGCCGCTGAACATCCCGATGAGCAAGATGACGATGAAGTGGCGGGTGGTTCCGCCACCGAATAGCGCCAGAGCAAACAGCGTCAGCAGTACCGTTAGGGTCGTGTTGATCGAGCGATCCAGGGTCTGCACAATGCTGTGGTTGACCACCGTTTCGAAGGGAATGCGCCGGTGCAGGGTTTGATTCTCCCGGATGCGGTCGAAGACGACGATCGTATCGTGCACCGAGAATCCGATCACCGTCAGGACCGCGGTGAGAAACAACGCATCCGCCTCCCAGCCGAGGAACAACCCGAGCAAGGCTTCCAGCCCCAGCAGCACGAGCACGTCGTGGACCAGCGAGGTAATGGCAGCGACGCCGAAGCGAAAGGCGTTGGGCACCCGCCGAAAGGCATAGGTGACGTACAGCGCGATGGCGACGGAGGCCAGTGCCACCGCCCCGGCTGCGCGCTGCGCGACCTCATTACCCACGGCCGGCCCGACGCTCTCGAACTGCAGCACCGTCACCGCTCCGTACTCCTTGCTCAGCGAGGCAAGAATATCCTGCTGGGTGGCTTCGTCGATCGGCTTGAGTTTGATCAGCGCGCCCGACGTTCCGGAGGATTGCACGATCACGTCCTCACCGACAACGGCTTGCACTGTCTGGCGCACGGCCTGAGGTTCTGGCGCCGCCCCCGAGTCGAACTGGACCTCGATCAGGCTCCCGCCCGTGAAATCGATGCCTGGCTTCATGCCGCCCAGCCCCAGGGCGATCAGCCCGGGGATAATGATCAGTAGCGAAACGCCGAAGAACCAGTAACGCTTTCCGATGATATCCATGCTGCGATCTCCTTGAACCCTCTCCAACGCCGCGAGTGTCCGAACCGCCGACCGCGCGCCCAGAGGCGTGGGGTCGGCTAAACGCCAAACCACCCGTGGCGCTTGGAGAAGTCGATCCGATCCAGCACCAGGTGTAGCAAGGTGCGCGTCGCGATGATGGCTGTGAACATGCTGACCAGCACGCCGATGGCCAGCGTTACCGCAAAGCCCTTGACGATACTCGCCCCGAATGTCCCTCCGAACCAAATGAGGATGGAGCAGGTAATGAGGGTGGAGATGTTCGAATCTCTGATCGAGGGCCAGGCGCGCGACCAGCCGGCCTCGACTGCACTCTGCAGTGGTCGCCCGGCGCGCAGCTCTTCCTTCAAGCGTTCGAAGATCAGCACGTTGGCATCTACCGCCATGCCCACCGAGAGGATGAAACCGGCAATGCCGGGAAGGGTGAAGGTGACCGGCAGCAAGCGGTAGATGCTCAGGCTGGTCAGCGCGTACAACCCCAGGGCCAGGTCTGCTAAGAAGCCCGGCAAGCGGTAATACAGGAGCATGAACAGAATGACCGTCCCCAGGCCGATGGCGCCCGCGAGCATGCTGCGCCGCAACGAGTCTTGGCCGAGCGAAGGCCCGACCGTTTGGGTGCGCGCCACGCGCAGCGGCACCGGCAATGCGCCGTAGCGCAATTGCACGGCAAGCTGGTTGGCCGATTCGATCGTGAAGCTGCCCGAGATCTGCCCCTGGCCGTCGGTGATGGCGTTCTTGATGACCGGGGAAGAGATCACCTTGCCGTCGAGCACGATCGCCAGATACGTCCCGATATTGGCCGACGTGTATTCGGCGAACACCTTCGACCCTTCGCTGGTCAGTTTGAAATCAATGCTCGGCGAACCCAGGCTGTCGGTGCCCACGCCCACTGTGTCGAGCGCGGCACCGGTCATCACGGTGTGATAAACGGTTTCGCTGGGGGTTGGGGCCGCCGTGGGTGTAAGGCCCTCGGTCGCGGCGGTGGCGCTCGGCGTTGGCTGGGCCGGCGCATTGCCCGCGCGCGCATCGGTCATGACCTTTGCCCCTTCCACCAGGCGCGTGGCGCCGGCGTCCACGAACTCGAGCAGCCCGGTCTCCTTGATCAGGGCAATCGCATCTTCGGTCTTCTCGAAGCCCGGCAGTTCCACCAGAATGCGGCGAGTGCCGGACACCTGCACAATCGGCTCCGTGACACCCAGACCGTTGACGCGATTCTCGATCACCGTTCGCACGGTTTGCATGTCGGAATTGGTAACGACCACGTTGTCGGCGACGTCCGCCTCCAGGAGGACCTGCAACCCTCCTTGCAGGTCGAGGCCTTGACGAATGCGCACGTCCCGACTCCACGTGCCGATTTGCAGGAAGCTTGTGCCCGGCCAATTGATCCACAGGTCGAGGGCAAGCACGATCAGAATAACGAGCAGCCAGCGAGCCATGCGTCCGTACATACGGGGAAGGCCTCCAGAGCGATACGCCGCCCCACCGAACCGGCAGGATGCGCGAAAAGGCCAGCCAGGAAAAAGCTGCCGAGTGCACTGGCTGGCAGGTGAGCGCATTATACCGCCATTCGGCATACGCTCGGCAATTCGGGAGGGGGTCGCTCCTGTTTTGTGATGTAGGTCGCGCCGAACTTGACGGTTGCGTGCTAGAATAACTTCGTGCCAGTTGCGCAACGGTGGTGGGGCTGGGGTTCGGCCGATACGCACGCCTCTCTCGAGGACCACCCCGCGCTAGGTCCCTTCCTCGATGCGCACGTAGGGCCAGCAGCCCGGCCCGTCCCTGTTCCCTCGCTCGATACGATCCACCTGCCTCGCAGCAAGGCCACACGCGCGCTGCTCGCCGATCTGAGTCGCGCGCTGACTTCAAGCCAGATCCAAACGGATGCCTTCGCCCGCCTGACTCACGCCATGGGTAAGGCCTACACCGACTTGATGCGGCTGCGTCTGAATGCCGTGCGCACCGCGCCTGATGTTGTCGTGCTGCCCGCTTCGGATGATCAGGTGGAACGGATACTGGCTTATGCCGAGCGTCACCAGGTGGCCATCGTG
>JBGOXY010000192.1:0-4582 GCA_041479415.1 Anaerolineae bacterium | reverse complement strand
GCAGGGCCCAGCGGCGACGCCTGATCGGGTGACGCGTTAAGGGTCCATCCACGCGCCTCGGGCTGACCACGCCCCCCTCCCAAGAACCGGCGGACAATGCCTGCAATTGAGAAGCCCGGATTCGTGCATTTTGCCATTCTTGTTGCAACGCGATGGGGGCTGTGGTACCATCAATTGGCATGTGTGCTGCGCCGGCGCGCTCGCGCAGGCGCAGGAGGGAGCCATGAAGTACGCTTACGAAGATCGCATCCGTGAGACGATGGCCCAGCTCTCGCCGGGGTTCAAGCGCCTGGCCGATTTCCTTCTCGACTCGTACACCGAGTCGGCCTTCCTCACCGCGACCGAATTGGCCGACCGCCTAGATATCGACCCGGCGACCGTGGTGCGCTTCTCGCAGCGTATTGGCTACCCGGGCTACCCGGAACTTCTACGCGAGATTCGCCAACGGGTGCGCGAGGACCTGCACCTGCAAGGCGAGCCCAAGGCGGCCGCTGGCTTGCGCGAAAAAACAGAAGAGGCGCTCAGCGAAGTCACGACTTTCGTCGAGCGCACGCGCATGATGCTGCGCGACTCCACAATCGAGAAACTGGTGGGGCTCATCCAGAACGCACGCCACATCCTGGTGGTGGCGGAACGCGCATCGCTCGCGGCAGGCGAGATTGTGGCGTCGGTTCTTGAAGAAGGCGGCTACTCGGTGCGCGTATCGCGCGGCAGCCGCGCCGAACTGGCGCGTTCGATCAGCCTGCTCGGCAAGGGCGACTTGGCGATCGGGCTTGACGCGAGCGGCGAGAGCGACACCGTGGCGCGCGCGCTGCGCCTGGCGCAATCGCAGGGAGCGTCGACCGCGGCGGTGGTGGCCTCGGCCTCGCTGGATGCTGCCAACTATGCCGACGTGGTGCTCAACGGCCAGGCCACCGGCGACCCGGTGCGGGCGATGGTCTCGCTCATGATCCTGGCGCACATCCTGCTCTCCGCGCTGCGTTGGAAAGAGGAAGCACGCTTCCAAGCGCAAGCGCGGCGGGTGGAGGCCTCTCTCGAAGCACTGGGTGCGCGCATGTTCGAACGGCACGAGTAGATGCATCCTGAGACAGCTCGAACTATCCCTTTGCGTGATTGCCAAGAGGTCCTCTAGCACCCCATCCCTAACCCCTCCCCACAGCGTGGGGAGGGGAAATGATTCCTACGGGCATGTTGGGCCGCGCATCGGCTGCGCGCACTCCGACGGGATGATCCTCGCCCTGCCCGGGTGTGGAGATGGGGCTGCGGAGTGAGGTGAAAGCCACACCGCTTTGCTTCGTGCGGGGTGCAGCACATACGTCTAGACTGCGCTCGGCGGGCGTCGGTGTCTCCGACGCCTTGCGTTATCCGGCGAGGGGAGCGGCTGGGCATCCGCTCGCGGCGCGACATATGAGGCGAGTGGCAAGAGGTCACACATGAGAATCGTGCGATTTTCGCCGGCGGAAGGTGGCCCGCCCCAGTATGGCTGGGCCGAGGGCGATCGCGTCGGGCGCATCACGGGTGACCCGTTCGGTGCCTATCGCCGTGAGGACTTGCGATTGGCCCTCGGCGATCTTCAGCTTCTGGCGCCGCTCGTGCCAGGCAAGATCGTGTGCGTGGCGCGCAACTACCTGGCTCACGCGCACGAACACGGCGTGGAGGTGCCCGAGGTGCCGCTGCTGTTCCTCAAGCCGCCCTCGGCGGTGATCGGCCCTGGGCAGGCGATCGAGCTGCCGCCGCAATCGGACCGCATCGAGCACGAGGCCGAACTGGCGGTGGTCATCGGCCGGCGTGCGCGCGATGTGACCCCGGAGGAAGCAGCCGCGCACATCCTGGGTTACACCGTGGCCAACGACGTCACCGCGCGCGATCTGCAGCAGCGCGACGGCCAATGGACTCGGGCCAAAGGCTTCGACACGTTTTGCCCGCTTGGGCCGTGGATCGAAACGGCGGTCGACCCGGCAGGACTGCGTATCGTCTGCCGAGTCAACGGCGTCATCCGCCAGATGGCTTCCACCCAGGACATGGTCTTCTCGGTGCCGCAACTGGTGGCCTACATTTCGGGAGTGATGACCCTCGAGGCGGGGGACGTGGTGCTTAGCGGCACGCCGGAGGGTGTGGGCCAATTAGCCGACGGAGATGCCATCGAAATCGAGATTCAGGGCATTGGCATGCTGCGCAACATGGTGCGCTTGGCGGCTCCCGGGCGCGTTGCCTCACCGGCGGCCCGGAGATCCATCAGTTGAGGAGAGAGGCATGGGACTGAAACCCGATCACTGGATTAAGCGCATGGCCCGCGAGCAGCGCATGATCGAACCGTTCGAGGACGCGCAGGTGCGCGACGGGGTGATTTCGTACGGAGTCTCGAGCTACGGCTACGACATCCGCGTGGCAGATGAATTCAAGATCTTCACCAACGTCCACTCTACCATCGTCGACCCGAAGAACTTCGACCCGCGGTCAATGGTGGATTTCAGGGGCGCCGTCTGCACTATTCCTCCTAATTCCTTCGCCCTGGCGCGCACGGTCGAGTATTTCCGCATTCCGCGCGGGGTGCTGACCGTGTGCGTGGGCAAAAGTTCTTACGCGCGTTGTGGGATCATCGTCAACGTCACGCCCTTCGAGCCCGAGTGGGAGGGCTACGTGACGCTGGAAATCTCCAACACCACGCCGCTGCCTGCGCGCATCTACGCCAATGAGGGAATCGCCCAGGTCCTGTTCTTCGAGGGCGACGAGCCGTGCGAGGTTTCGTACGCCGACAAGCGCGGCAAATACCAGCGCCAGACAACGATCGTTCTGCCCAAAGTGTAGTCACTCATTACGAAGAGGATGCTCCAAAATTGCTCGCCGCCTCGCCTGTTGAGGCGGCGGGTGATTCTGATTCCCTGGGAGTGGACCTGCAAGAGGGCATAGCATGCCTTACGCATGACCCTCTTCGGCCGATGTGCGCATGTGTTCCCGCGCCCGATCGAACTCGACCGTGTGACTCCCTCGGGAACTGTTCGGGGTGTTGCGCGCGAGGACGATGGCACTCCAGGCTCCCGGACTTCATCTCCGTCCGCCATGGCACGCTATTCAACCGACACCAGATCGCGTATCTTCTCGAGCAGCGTCGGCCCAATTCCAGAGACGCGCAGCAGATTCTCCACTCGGGCAAAAGGCCCGTGTCGTTCACGTTCATCGATGATGCGCTGAGCGAGGGTCGGGCCGATGCCGGGGAGGGTGTCCAATTCGGCCAGGCTGGCGGCGTTAACGCTGACCCGGTGATTGGGGGCGGGCGCTGTGGCGGCGGGCAGGGCCCCGGGTATGGGGATGGGCACGGCGGTGGGGCGGAAGCGGACGCTTACCTCATCGCCCGCGCTGAGCGGCGCGGCTAGGTTGAGGCCCTCCAGGTCGGCCTGCGGCAACACGCCGCCGGCGGCCTGCAGTGCATGCTCGACCAAGCTTCCGGCGGGAAGGTGAAACACACCCGTGGCGCGCACCGCGCCGCGCACGAACACTTGCATGCCGGGAGGATCCGGCGGCGGGAGGAGTTCGACCGGGCGCCCTGGGCTGCCGCGGGCCAGAATGAGGATGATAGCCGAAGCGATCAGCCCTGTGACCAAGCCGAAGAGGAACAAACGCCAGCCGGCCATATCCACCCCCTGGGGCCGCACGCGATGATCGCCGTGTGCAGGCCCGCTGGTATAATGGCGCGTCGTCCCTACTATTCTACATCCATCACAGGGCGGAGCGGCGAGTGACCGGCACCCTCATCAACGTGGCATTGATTGTCGCGGGGAGTGTCCTGGGGCTGCTCATCGGTGCGCGTTTGCCCGAGCGGCTGCGCTCAACGCTGATGGCGGGCATGGGCCTCTTCACCCTCGGCCTCGGCCTGCAGCAGTTCCTCAAGACCGCCAACCCGATCCTGGTCCTGGTGAGCATCGTCCTCGGCAGCTTGCTCGGCGAGGCCGCGCGACTGGAAGACCGGCTGCAAGGCCTCGGCGCGTGGCTGGAGGCACGCCTCGCGCACGACTCGGTAGGCGCCTCTTCTCGCTTCGTGCAGGGGTTTCTTACGGCCAGCCTGCTGTATTGCGTCGGACCGATGGCCATTCTCGGATCCATCCAGGACGGCCTGACCGGGGACTTCCGCCTGCTGGCAACCAAAGGCGTGATGGACGGCATCGCCTCGCTGACGCTGGCCTCGACGCTCGGGGTGGGAGTGATGCTTTCCTCGCTGCCGCTGTTCGTCTACCAGGGTGCGCTAACGCTGCTGGCCGGCTGGGCGCAGGCGGCGCTGACGCCGGCGATGATCGCCGAACTCACTGCCACCGGCGGGGTGATGATGATGGGCATTGGGCTCAATTTGCTCGAAGTGCGCCGCGTGCGTGTGGGCAACATGCTTCCGGCGTTGGTCGTTGCGCCGCTCCTCGCCTGGCTGATCGCGTGCCTAGGTTTCTCGATCGCGGTCTGAGGCATCGCCCCATTGAATGACACAAGCGGGCTGTATAGCAGCCCGCTTGTGATTCGCGACCCTGCCGGCCGTTCACTAACTGCCGATCTTCGCGAGTTCCGCCTCGATGACCTTCTGGAACTCCGAGAAGGG
>JBGOXY010000191.1:0-4587 GCA_041479415.1 Anaerolineae bacterium | reverse complement strand
GGGGCCCACGATCGCACGCATCCGCCGCACGTCGGGCTCCTCGGCGCCGCTCGGGCCGAACCCGGTGGAGGTCTTGACGAACTCCGCGCCCGCCGCCACCGACAGCAGGCAGGCAGCGGCCTGCTGTGCCGGTGTCAGCAGCGCATTCTCAAAGATGACTTTCAGCAGCGCGCCGCCGGCGTGGGCGACCGCCGCCACCGCAGCGATGTCGCCCGCGACGGCCTCGTAGTCCGCGGCGCGCAGCAAACCGATTGCCAGCACCATGTCGATCTCGAGCGCCCCATCCGAGATGGCCGCAGCCGTCTCGAGTGCCTTGGCCAGCGAGGCGGCGGCACCCAATGGAAAGCCAACCACCGCGCTCACCTTCACCCCGCTGCCCACCAGATTCCTCGCAGCCCGTTCCACGTGGCTCGAATTCACGCACACACTGGCAAAGACTGCCTGACGCGCTTCCTGACACAGCCTCTCGATATCGGCCGGGCCGGCCTCCGGCTTGAGAATCGTGTGGTCGATCAGCTGCGGCACCTCGCGCGCGATGGGCAGCGGATGATCCACGGCCGTGGACCGTGCCAGTTGATCGAGGTCGCTGGCGCGAGCCTTCGCCGCCAGCGCCGTGCCAGCCGGCACGCGGGTCAGGAATGTGTAAGCGGGTTCGAGCAGCCGCGGCAATTCGGTCAAGGAAACCCGCCTAGGGCGTCGTCGTTCCCGCGCTCGCCGCCGCCGTGCGCTGATCGATCAACCCCCACTCGGTGGGCGGCCAGTAAATCAGCCAGGCTTGGCCGACCAGTTCATCGAGCGAGATCGGGCCGAAGGAATGCGAGTCGCGCGAGAAGGCCCGGTTGTCGCCGAGCACAAACAACTGGTCCTCTCCGAGGTCCCAGGATTGATCGGAGGAGGTGAGCCCGACCGCGTACGATTCCTCCAGCGGTTCGCCATTGACCCACACATGGCCGCCCACGATTTGCACCTTCTCTCCCGGCAAGCCCACCACGCGCTTGATCAAATCCTCGCGGCCCGAGGCCGGCATGCGCAGCACGACCACGTCGCCGCGTTTGGGTGTGTCCCACACATACGACAGGCGGCTGACGATGATCAGCTCCGAGCCGTCGCCGCGAAAGGTGGGCTGCATGCTCGGCCCGATAACGCGCACGCGCGCGCTGGTCAGGTTGACGATGGCGAAGATGGCCAGCGTGAGCAAGACCGTCTGCACGAATTCCCAGGCGATGGCACGCACGGAGGGCCGAGCCGCAGGCTGGGTCGGTGAGGAAGGCGTCGCGGGCGTTGTGTCCAATCTCAATCCTGCACAGGCCGCGGATCGGCCTGAGTGCCCAGCGATTATAAGGCTTCAAATGGTGTGCGGCAAGACTCCGGCTTCAGCGCCGGGCGCGGAAGGAAAGCTGGATCGGGGTTCCGAGAAAACCATACCTCTCGCGCAACTGGTTCTCGATGTAACGCCGGTAGCTGAAATGCACCAGGGCTGGCTCGTTGACGTGGAACAAGAAAGTCGGCGGGTCGGCGCGCACTTGCGAGGCAAAGAAGAACTTGAGCTTGCGTCCGGCGTGCGCCGGCGGGGCGTGATGCTCCAGGGCCTCGCGGACGATACGGTTGAGTTCGGCGGTCTGGATTCGCACCAGACGCTCCTCTTGCACGCGCAGCGCGAGCGGCAGCACCTGGTCCACCCGCTGCCCGGTGAGCGCCGAAATGAAGAGCACCGGAACATAGTCCATGAAATTCAGCGCCTGCCGCACCTGCGCCGTGTAGATCTCCATGGTCTGCGAGTCTTTCTCCACCACATCCCACTTGTTGACCAGAAGCACCGTGCTGCGCCGAGCTTCGAGAATGTAGCCGGCAATGTGCGCATCCTGAGCCGTGACGCCTTGAGTCGCGTCCAACATCAGCAGCGCGACATCCGCCGATTCGACGGCCTTGAGCGTGCGCAACACGCTGTATTGCTCGACGCCACGTTCGATCTTCCCGCGCCGGCGGATCCCCGCGGTATCGATCAGCGTGAGCGGCACGCCGCCATACTCAAGCTGGGTGTCGATGGCGTCGCGAGTCGTACCCGGGATGGGGCTGACGATCACGCGTTCCTCGCCAAGCAGCCGGTTGAGCAGGCTGCTCTTGCCCACGTTGGGTTTGCCCAAGATGGCCAACCGAATGCGTGCATCCGTCGCCGAATCGGCGCCGGCCGGCAGAGCCTCCACCAGCACGTCCAGCAGGTCGCCCACACTCGTGCCGTGCAAGGCCGAGACAGCCTGCGGCTCGCCCATCCCCAGTTCGTAAAAGGCAAACACGTTCTGGCGGACGATGGCGCTCTCGCACTTGTTGACCACCAGGATCACCGGTGGCTGCAGCCTATCGCCCTCTTTGTGCTGATGGCGGCGCAGGATGTCGGCGATCTCAAGATCCGCCGCGCTCACTCCGCTTTGCCCGTCGGTGATGAAAAGCACCACCTCCGCATCGCGAATGGCCATTTCGGCTTGCGCGCGAATCTGCGGAATGAAATCCGCCGAGCCGATGGAGAGCGGCGTAGCACCAGGCGCGCCCATGTGGCTCGGGTCGATGCCGCCCGTGTCCACCACGTCGAACACCCGCCCGCTCCATTCGCCTTCCGCAACCAGGCGGTCGCGCGTGGTGCCCGGCACCTCGTCGACCACGGCGCGGCGCTCGCCAATCAGCCGGTTGAAGAGCGTGGACTTGCCGACGTTCGGACGGCCCACCAGGGCCACGACGGGTTTGCGTATCGCCATGGGCAAAGGGTTGTGAGACTACGATCCAGGAGAGGCGCCGGCGGTGATGGTCACCGCGATCTGGGCCGGCAACAAGGCTTCCACCTGGACGCCCTCCAGCAAGACACGATACGAAACCTGGAGTTGGTAGCTACCGGGCGTCAGGTCCGCAAGGTCCACATAGACTTCCACGTCGGAGGCGCGCAGGGCTTTGAGCAGCGGCACCGGCCCGGAGAGGATGACATCCACCGTGGCGGGCGAAAGGTGCGCGCTCAGGCCGGGGGCTAGCCCTTGTGGGCGCACGTCGCGGGAGACCGTCACGCTGTCTTCGATGGCGGCCACGCCCACCTGGACAAAGATGACCGGTTCGCCGACGGCCGTGACCTCCGCCGGCAGTGTGAGTTTGAGCGAGCCCGAGATATCCGCCTGCGCGCCGGAGATATCAAGGGGCTCGGTCTCCACGTATCCCGGCACACGCGCCACGGCCGCCGGGTCCGCAGAGAAGAGTGTGACCAACGGCGGGAAGACCGAGATGCCTGTCAGCCGGTAACCGTTCCGGACCTGGCCGCGGATCACGGCCTTCACCACAACATCGCGGTAACCCCCTTGCTGTTCGACGGTCAGGGTGACCTCAGCGGTCGCTGGGGTCAGGTTCACGCTGTCGACGGTCTTGCCGGCGGCATCCTTGGCTGCCAGCGCCACCTCGCGGTCCACGTCGGCGCGCAGGCCGTCAACGCTCAGGTCGGCCACAATTGTCGTGACGCGCGCCACTTCGCTCGCACTGCCGGCCACCGTGGCCTGCTGCGGCGTCCAGCGCGGCGCACTGGCGGCAAACCCGGCGGCCGGCGTCCCCGTCAGGCGCACTTGAACAGCGAGGGTCTGGCTGGCGGGCGGCTCGAGCACCACCTCGATGGTCGTCGGGGCGATCTCTTCCAGGCGCACCGGGTGCAGATCGGTCTCCAGGTGCAGCGGCACACGATGTTCGCCCGCGCCGAGGCCCGTCAGATCTGCCACGACATGCAGGCGTTCGGCGGAGATCTGCGCCCACAGCGATTGCGGGGCGCGCAGGGTGACCGTGGCCGACTGGCCGACGGCGCCTCGCACCACCAGGTTCGCGTCCAGGTGCGCCACCTCCACCGCGAACGAATCCGGTAAGGTCCGCACCTCATCCGGGTCGTCACTGGTGACGGCCACCGCCCACACGGTGACCCCCAGGACGATGGCCAGCGCCAGCGATCCAATGTTGCCTGCGAACCAGCGCAAGACTCGCATCAACCGACCCCGTGCCCTTCGCCTTCGCTCGGCGGCAGCGCCGCATCGGCGGCGGGCGACGGGCTGCGCGCTGGCAGGCCCAGCCGGCCGCGCAACCAGTCCACCGGTGAGGGCACACTCGGAGTGCGAATGAAGGCCGAGAGCAGATTGGCCAGACGCGCTGCGTCCAGGCGGCGGATCATGCGCCCGTTATGGGCGATCGAAATGATTCCGGTTTCCTCCGAGACGACAATCGCCACCGAGTCACTGACTTCACTGATGCCAAGCGCGGCGCGATGGCGCAGGCCCATCGTTCGTTCGGGCGAGGGTGAAAGGCTGCCCACCGAGGATAGCGGCACGACACACCCGGCCGCCATCACCACGTCGTCGCGGATGATCACTGCCCCATCGTGTAAGGGCGTACTGGGATAGAAGATCTGCAAGAGCAGTTCAGCGCTCAAGTCCGCCTGCAGGCGCACGCCCGTTTCGACGAAATCTTCCAGGCGCGCATCTCGCTCGAGCACAATCAGCGCCCCATGGCGGCGCTCCGCCAGACGCTGAGCGGCCGTCACGACCGCGCGAACCCGCTGCGGCAATCCTGCAGCAG
>JBGOXY010000190.1:0-4611 GCA_041479415.1 Anaerolineae bacterium | reverse complement strand
GCGCCTGGTCCAGGTCGCCCAGCACCACCTCCACTCGCTCCTGTGCCAGCACGCGTCCTTGCTGGAAGACCTCCAGGAGCACCGTATCCACCTCCACCGGTGCACGCGCCAGCGGCAGGTTGCCCGTTTCGGCTTGCGCCAGAAGCAGCAGGTCCCCCACCAATCGGATCAGCCGGTCCGCCTCCGATTGAATCGCCTCCAGCGACTCCGGATCCGCCCCCATGCGCCGGATAAGATCCACGTTGCCGCGAATGGCGGTGAGCGGCGTACGCAATTCGTGCGAGACGTCGGCCAGGAATCGACGTTGCGAAGTGAAGAGCGCCTCCAGGCGCTCCAACGTTTCGTTGAAGGCCAGGATCAATCGCCCGACCTCACTGGCCGGCGGCGCTTCGAGCGGGATGCGCCGCGAAAGATCATCGGCGCGCGTGATCTGCAGTGCGGTCTCGGTGATGGTATCCAGCGGGCGGAGCGCCCGTCGCGCCGTCCAGCTCCCCAGCCCGGCCGCGATGAGCAGCGCCAGCGCCCCGCCCACCGTCAGAAAGATCAGCAACGACTCGCGGGCACGATCGACCACGGCCATGGGCGCCGCCAACTGCAGGAAACCGCTCGGTTCGGAGGCCAGGACCACCGGCACGGTCAGCACCCGCAAATGCACCTCGCCCACCCGCACGTCGCGGAACTGCTGGGTGGGTTTCTGCAACGAGAGCGCATCCAGCGGCTGCTCGAAGGCGCCCATGTTGGAAGAGGAAGCGATGAGTGTCCCCTCGGCATTCCACACTTGGACGTAGACGTTCGAGGCGGCGAATTGCAGCGAGGGCAGGGTCAGGATGCGCAGATCGCGCTGTGTCGTCACCCGGCTCGTGCGCAGAATCTCCTCCGCCGAGCGGGCCAGCGTCTGGTCGATTTGGATGATCAGGCTGAAACTGAGGATGAGATACAGCGCGGCGCCGAAGACGAGCAGCACGCCGGCCAGAACCGCGGAGTAGGCCAGGGTGAGACGCGCGCGCAGCGACATGGCCGGAAGAGGTCCGCCTCACCTGAGGCGAAGCGGGCTACTCATCCTCCCGCAGCACATAACCTACACCGCGCACCGTGTGCAGCAGCTTGGTCTCCCCCTCCGTCTCGATCTTCTGGCGCAGGTAGCGTACATAGACTTCGATGATGTTGCTCTCGCCGCCGAAGTCGTAACCCCATACGCGGTCGTAGATGATCTCGCGCGTGAGCACCTGGCGCGGGTGGCGCATGAAGATCTCCAGCAGGTCGTACTCCTTGGCCGTCAAGTCGATCACCCGCTCACCACGCCGCGCACGATGGGTGCCGGTATCCAACACCAGGTCCGCAAAACGCAGCGTCTCCGGCTCACCCGGGCCGGTGCGTCGCAGCAGGGCACGGATGCGCGCCAGGAGTTCGGCGAAGGCAAATGGTTTGACCACATAATCGTCGGCGCCGGCATCCAACCCGTGCACGCGGTCCTCGACGGTGTCCTTCGCGGTGAGGATCAGAATCGGGACCTGCGAACCGGCACGCAAGCGGCGGCACACTTCCAGGCCGTCCATGCCTGGGAGCATCCAATCCAGCACCACCAAATCCGGAGGGTTTTCGCGCGCCAGCCCCAGACCTGTCGGACCATCTCCGGCCAGGTCGACCCGGTAGCCTTCGTAAGTCAGGCCGCGCTGCAAGAAGGAGGCAATGCGCTCTTCGTCTTCGACGACCAGAATGCGTGCGCCCATCGCTCACCTCGCGCGCAGACTATACCACAAGCACTCGCCTGGCCCGCACCGGTCGTGCGTGGCCGGATCAAGAGACGGGCTATAATGTCGCCGCGGAGTGCTCATGACTCATCAGAAGACCGAATTCGCCATGCGAATGCTGGCATGGGTGGTGCTGCCTCTTGTGTTGGGCTCGCTGCGCAGCCTGGCCCTGGCTGCGCCGCCCGAGGTTTCTGCGCTGCAACCAACCGCCTTTCAAACCCCGACCCCGGGTGCCGATGGCCGTATCGTATACATCATCCAATCGGGCGACACATTGTGGCGCATCTCGGCCGTCTCAGGCGTGCCCCTCGATCAACTCGAGCGGCTCAACAATATCTCGCGCGACGCGCCGCTGAGCGTTGGCCGAGAATTGGTGCTCGGATTCGGCGAAGCCGCCACGGCACTACCCACCCTGGCCTTCGCGGCCACCCCTTCGCCGACCCCGATCGCCCTCACCGGCAGCGGCGATATCTGTGTGGAGGTTTTCGACGACATCAACGGCGATGCCTCGCGCCAAGAAAGCGAGGGCATGGTCGCCGGCGGGCAGATCGTCGTTGCCCAGGCCGACGGCGCGCAGGTGGGCAGCCATACAACCGACGGCACGAGCGAACCGTATTGCTTCGCCCAGCTTACCTCGGGTGACTACAACATCGCCGCTGCCGCGCCCGAAGGCTACAACCCCACTTCTAGTATGAACACCCCTCTGCGCCTCGAGCCAGGCGCTAAGGCCTTCGTCGCCTTTGCCGTTCAGGTCAGCCAGCAGCAATCGAGCGGTACCAGCTCCTCGCGATCCAGCTCACTCGGTATCATCGGCCTAGTGCTGCTCGTCGCGGCGGGCGGGTTGGCGTTCTATCTCTCGCGCCAGGCTCGCCAACGCGGCTGATCCACCCGGCGGCACGCGCCCGATAACATCCCCTCCAGCAATGTGAGGAGGGGCGCAGCCCAACCATGCAACTTCGGCCTGCTTTCACCTCATGAGCCTCTCGCCTGCCGCACAGCGTGTTCAAGATGCTCTCATCAACCAGGGCACGCAGCTCGAGGTGCGTGAACTGCCGGCCAGCACGCGCACAGCCGCCGAGGCGGCCCAGGCGGTGGGCTGCCAGCTGGGGCAGATCGTCAAGTCGCTCGTGTTCCGCGGGGCCCTCACCGGACAGGCGGTGTTGGTCGAAACCAGCGGCGCCAACCGCGTGAGCGAGGCGCGCCTGGCGGAGCACGTGGGCGAGCCGGTGCAAATGGCCAGCGCCGAGTTCGTCCGCCACCACACGGGGTTCGCCATCGGGGGCGTCCCTCCGTTGGCCCATGCCCAGCCGCTGCGCACCTATATTGACCGGGATTTGATGAGCTACCAGGAGGTCTGGGCCGCGGGCGGTACGCCGCAAGCCCTATTCGCGCTAACGCCTGCGCAACTGGTTGAACTCACGCGCGGGGAGGTGATCGACATCAAAGCCCCGGGATAGTAGGAGGCAAGGATCACGCCTGCTCTTCGCGATGCGCCTTCCCGCAGGAGACTCATCGCGATAGCTTGGCCGCTCGTGTTCTCGCCTATCGCCCCGAGGCGCCGAGTTCGCGCACCATCGCCTGGGCCAGGAAGAGCGCCGTCGCTTTCACCGGGCCGCTGGCCGGCGCCACCGGACCGACGCATGCCGGACAGCCGTCGCTGCACCCGCAGCCACCGATGAGATCCGCCGCGTTGGCCAGCAACTCCGGAATCACCGCGTACAGCGCGTCCGTCAGACCAATCCCCTCCGGCACTTCATCGTAGAAGGTGATCGTCGGACCGCGCGTTTCCTTGGCGCGCATCTCGACCACCATGCCCAGGTCGCGCGAGTCACACATCAAGAAGAGCGGCGCCAAGCTGTGCAGCGCATAGGCTAGGCCGCCCAGCGCGGTGCGCGTCCCTTGCTGGGCCTCCAAGCGGTGATGGCAGGCCTGGCACAGCGTGAGCAGATTATCAAGCGCATTGGCCTGGGCATGGTTTTCATTCTGCCCCGGGATATAGCCAAAGGCGCGGAAGGGCGTGCGGTGATGAACATCGTGGGCGCGTGCCGGGCGCTCGCTCACTCCGCATTGCGTGCAGCGGTGGCCGTCTCGCTCGAGCGCCGCCTGGCGCTGCGGTTCCCACGAAGGACCGTAGTCGTTGGGTCCAAACGATGTCCGCAGGAGATCCGGACGGCCAGCGAGATCTGCTTGCAGCCGTTGTACGAACGGCGGAGCCAGCCAGACCCAGCAGCCCGTGGTGCGGAACTCGCGCGGCGGGAGATCGATTTCCCCGAATCCGAGCGTCTCATGGGTGTGGCGGCGCACTTTGCGGTAGGCTACCGCTTGCGCGGTCACCTCCAGGGGCCCGAAGGCGCGACGCACACCACGCGCCTCGTCCGCATCCTCCACGCCCAGAATTTCAACCTGCACCGATTCCGACGCCTCGGTGTAGTAGTCCAGATTCGCCTGGCGCACCTCGGCCACGCCCTGCTCCCAATCGAGACGTTCCACGATGTAGGTCCGTCCTTCGTGCATATAGACCGCGCCCACATGCACCCACACCGGCGCTGCAGCGCGGTCCACTTCGCCGATTAGGCGCGGGCCTCGCTCGCCAGTTTCTTGAATGAGCACGCGGTCGTTGGTGCTTGAACGCAGACTTACCAAGGCTGCCGGATAGGCCTCGCCCGAAGCCTGGTACTCGCCCTCGGCGGATCGCAGCAGATCCCCTTCGGCATGAAGCGCCTCGAGCAACTCCGCGATGGGTGCGGTGCCGAATGATTCGTCGCCTCGCAGGGGCAGTTCAAATGCGGCGCAACGCAGATGGTTGGCCAGTATCGCCAGGTTGTTGGGGTTGATGCGCGCCTGCTCCGGCGAACGGTCG
>JBGOXY010000189.1:0-4651 GCA_041479415.1 Anaerolineae bacterium | reverse complement strand
CACGCTCTAACCCAACCGTGCCCACAAAAACAACAGGCGCCTCACCGGCGCCTGTTGTTATTCACACGCAGGCCTCAGCGGGTCGAGGCGCGCGCCCTGCGGCGCGGCCGCCCGCGCTCGGGCGGGCCGCTCTCGGCCCCCTCGGGCGAAAGACGCGTGCCGGGGCTGGCCCGCGTCACGCGCTCTTCTTCCAGCGCTCCGCGCAGTTCGTACACCTGGTCGCGCAGCATGGCCGCCTTCTCAAACTCCAGGGCCTGCGCCGCCGTGCGCATTTCCTTCTCCAATTCGTGCACCAGGCGTTCCATCTCGGCCCGCGGCAATTCACCCCGCGCCACACCCGGGGCTGCTTGCGGTTCGCCCTCGCTGCGCACGCGCTCGGTCAGGTCGTGCACCGCCTTGACGATGCTCACCGGTTCGATATCGTGTTCGCGGTTGTATTCGATCTGCTTGGTCCGCCGGCGATCGGTCTCGCGCAGGGCGCGCTCCATCGACTCGGTGCGATGGTCGGCGTACATGATGACCAGACCTTGCACATGGCGCGCGGCGCGCCCGATGGTCTGGATGAGCGCCGTGTCGGAGCGCAGGAAGCCCTCCTTGTCGGCGTCGAGGATCGCCACCAGCGAGACCTCCGGCAAGTCGAGCCCTTCGCGCAGAAGGTTGATGCCCACCACCACGTCGTAGGTGCCCAGGCGCAGGTCTCGCAAGATCTCCACCCGCTCGAGGGTTTGCACCTCCGAGTGCAGGTAGTGGACCTTGATGCCCGCCTCATGCAGGTAATCGGCCAGGTCTTCGGCCATGCGCTTGGTGAGGGTGGTCACCAGCGTCCGCTCGCCGCGTGCCACGCGCACGCGTATCTCCGTCAGCAGGTTGTCCACCTGCCCCTGCACCGGACGCACCTCGACCTGCGGGTCGACGATGCCGGTTGGGCGGATGATCTGATCCACCACGCGCTCGGCGCGCTCCATCTCATACGGCCCCGGGGTGGCCGAGGTATACACCGTCTGGCCCATGTGCTCTTCGAATTCCTCGAACGACAGCGGCCGGTTGTCGAGGGCCGAGGGCAGGCGGAAGCCAAAATCCACCAGGACCTGTTTGCGCGAGCGGTCACCGCCCCACATGCCGCGCACCTGCGGCACGGTCATATGGCTCTCATCGAGGACGAGCAGATAGTCGGGCGGGAAGTAATCTAAGAGCACCCAGGGCGGCGAGCCGGCGGCGCGCCGGTCGAGGTGGCGCGAGTAGTTCTCGATGCCGGCGCAGTAGCCCACCTCGCGCATCATTTCCAAGTCGTAGCGCGTGCGTTGCTCGAGGCGTTCCGCCTCCAGCGGCTTGTCGTGGGCGCGGAACCAGGCCACCCGCTCGGCTGCCTCCGCTTCGATATCCACCACCGCCGCGCGCAGTTTTTCGTCCTCGGTGATGAAATGGCGGGCCGGGTAGATCTCCACCCGCTCGAGATCGGCCAGGATCTCGCCCGTCACCGGGTGCAGCTCGGTCAACCGCTCCACTTCGTCGCCGAAGAACGACAGGCGCACGGCGGTATCCCCGTAGGCCGGCATGACCTCCACCGTGTCGCCGCGCACGCGGAAGGCGCCCCGCTTGAGGTCCAGGTCGTTGCGCTCGTAATGGCTCTCCACCAGTTGGCGCAGGAGGGCCTGGCGCCGCACCGCCTGCCCCTTTTCGACCACGATGACCACCTTGCCGTAGGCTTCCGGGGAGCCCAGGCCATAGATGCATGAAACCGAGGCCACGATCAGCACGTCGCGCCGCGAAAGCAGGGCCGTTGTCGCCGCCAGGCGCAGGCGTTCGATCTCTTCGTTGATCTCAGTCTCCTTCTCGATATACAGGTCGTGGCGCGGGACGTAGGCCTCGGGCTGGTAGTAGTCGTAGTACGAGACGAAGTACTCGACCGCGTTGTCGGGGAAGAAGTCGCGGAATTCGGAATACAACTGCGCGGCCAGAGTCTTGTTGTGGGCGATGACCAGCGCCGGCCGCTGGAGTTGGGTGACGACATTGGCGATGGCGAAGGTCTTGCCCGTTCCTGTCGCGCCCAGGAGCACCAGGTGTTTCTCCCCTTGCGACAAGCCTTGCACCAATTGCTCGATGGCTTGCGGCTGGTCGCCGGTGGGTTTATAGGGTGCATGCAAGACGAAGGGTTTCGAGGCCATGCTTCTCCCGCCGCGCGAGTCGTGTGGGTCCGATCATTCTACCCAATCCCCCGTGAGTCGCGGAGGGGGATCTTGTCACTCACGACGCAGGGGCTGCACCGGTAGGTGCAGCCCCTGCGCATGATCGCGTTGCCGTCACAAATTAGACGACGCCGAAAGGTTCTCTGATCGAACGAACCGTTGGCTGTCTAGCGATCCCTTGCCGGCCTCCTCGCGCCAAGGCGCGGCTCCGGCACGTACCGTGCGCGCGCGGTCAATGGTAATGCGTGCTAGGCCCTGCTCCGGCAGGCGCCTCAGCGAACGGCCCAGATGATCAGGGTGCCGTCCGTCGAAGAGGAGGCCAGCCAACGACCATCGGGTGAGAAAGCCACGCTTTCGAGGAAGGCGCGGTGCGCGGTGAGGCGTGTTACCAGTTGGCCATCCGTGAGGCGCCAGATCCAGATCGACTGGTCTTCGGCCCCACCCGCGACCAGCTGGCCGTTGGGCGAGATCGCAACAGCCTGCACCTTGCCGGTCGGGCCCTTCAAATCGACCGGGCGCACGCCGTCCGCGACACGCCAAAGCCAGGCCTCGCCGCGAGTGCAACTGAAGCTGGGCGTCGACTTGACACAGAGGCCGGCGGCCACCAGCCCGCCATCCGGCGAGAAGACGACATTGCCGCCCTGCCCGCCCAGCGAGAAGGTCTTGAGCGGACCGGCTTCGAGTGTGCCCGTAATCCACACCTTGATCGTGCGATCCACCGTCCCGAGCGAGACCAACGCCCCGCCATCGGGCGATAGGGCCAGTGAGGGAACGCTGTAGGCGTGGGCCGCATAGCCTCCCGAGAGCGTACCGCTCGCCAGATCGTAGTTGTAGAGCAGCCCGTCCTTCCCGAGCGCCACGCCCACCACCAGGCGCGCGCCGTCGCGCGAGAAGACCACGCTGTTGGCCGGGCCAGGAAGGTGGGCGACCTGCGCCAGGACGCCGGCTCGCGTATCCCACACCCGCAGGGTCTTGTCGTCCGAGACCGAGGCCAGCCAGCGCCCGTCCGGCGCAAAGGCCACATCCCACACGATGCCGGAGTGTCCCTCGAGCGTGAACACCAGCGAGCCATCCGCCGGGTTCCACAGGCGGACGGCATAATCGGAACTCAGCGAACTCCCACCGGAGGTCGTCGCGAGGAGGCGACCATCCGGCGAGAAGGTGATGCGCTTGACGTCGTTGAGCGAGGCCGGGATCACGTAACGCGGCGCGAGGCCGGCTGCATTGAGCGCGTCGATGACCGGCGCGCTGGGTGTCGCCGTCGGCGGCGGCATAGTCGGCAGGGGCGTCGGCGAGGGAGCCACGGTGGGCGTCGGCGCCGGGATCACGGTGGGCGTCGGCGCCAGCCCGCCGATCTGGCAAGCCAGGGCCGCCGCCGCGGCCGCGGTTAAAACGATGGGCAGGGCATGTCTCATGGACGACCTCGCTCAGTCTGGCATGGGAGGGAAGCTGCCCTCCGGCGCGTACCAATCCTGGGGATCGATCCCAGTCACCGCCTCGCCTGATCCGACGACGACTGGCAGCAAACTGTGGTCATCGCAGCCGAAGCGCAGGCCGCAGGCCACTGCGTTTGAGTAGCCGGCCGCCAACCCGACCGGCAGGCCCTGCGACGCAGAAGGCGCCACGTAAGCCACGACGTGATAGACGCCCGGGGGTACATCGCTGATCACGTAGGTGGAACTCCCTTGGGGCACCTCGACGGAAAACTGCGGCCCGCCCTCGCCGCGGAACGCGACGACGCGCAACGGTGGGATGACGGACCCGGGATAGGACAGCGAACCCGAGATGCTGCCTGGGACGAGCACGACGGGTGTCGGCGTGGACCGGACCTCCGTCGGACCGACGGGTACGAGCGTAGGCGGATCGGGGGCCGGCGACGTGGGCGGCATGCTGATCCCTTGCGCCGCCAGGGTGGCCTCAACCATCTTCGCCAGATCCGCGGTGGGAGGCACCGGCGCAGGCATGAAGGTGCAGGCGGCCAATAGGCCAAGCCCGACCACTGCCATGCCAACCATCGCCCGCCTGCCTTGTATCACCGGTGAACTCCTCCAATTCAGCGCGTGTTCGCCTGCCGCCGGAACCCGGCCATTCTATCAGAACGGATTGGAAGGCCATCTCTTCGATGCGCGCAGAGGGCATGCTATACTGCCCGTGCGTCGCGGTCGCTGGCTTGTGCGGATCCGTCGCACTCTTACTGTTTTATTCGGAACACTGGCTGCAACTGGCGAGAAAGCCGGGCACGACCGATGCTCGGCCTAACACGTGACGCACGGCATCGCAGAAGTCGACCACGTTCCCCGCAAAGCGATTCACACTTTGGAATCAATGGCCAATCCGCCCGATCGGCCTAACCGCTCACTGGCTCATGAACAGCGATATCGACTCTACCTCGACGAGTCCGGCGACCATGTGTTCAATGCCCTCGAGCAGCCAAGCCATCGCTATTTCTGTCTTCTGGGCTGTTG
>JBGOXY010000188.1:0-4685 GCA_041479415.1 Anaerolineae bacterium | reverse complement strand
TGCGTGAGGTTCATATCTCTCCACCGCCAGCGGCACTCCGCCGCGCCGCCGGCTTGAGGCCTCCCGATGAAAGCGAGAGGCGACCGCTCTTTCGTCTTGTGCCCGACGAAGAGGTCGAGGACACCGACGACAAACCCCAGCCGACGGAGGATGGGCGCGGGCGTCGGCAGAACATATTCGCCGTGCGTGCCGAGAACGATGCCAAACTTATCGGCCGCCTCGTACACGTCGCTATCCTTCGCTGGTGTTTTCCTGGCGACGCTCGCCTGCAACCACTGCTCAGGGCGTCCGCTCGAAATGAGGGGATGCTCGATGAGTTGGAGGCTGAACAGCACATCGCGCAGGTCGTGGAGTTGCTCGGGCGCCTGCGCCAGGATGCGCGCTGGACGGAACTCGATGGCGCCCGGCGTTTTCAAGAGGTGCCCTACAGTCTGCGTCAGGGCACGGGCACGACCAGTGGGCGCATCGACCTGCTGGTGAAGAGGGGCGACAGCGTTTGGCAGATCATCGATTTCAAGACGTCCGCCATTCACGGCGCGGATAACCTTGAGGCCCAATCGCGGTCCGAATTCGGTCCTCAATTGGCACGCTACCGCCACGCCGTCCAGGAACAGTTGGGTGCGCAGGTCGAAACGTGGGTTTGTCTGCTGAACTATGAAGGGCACATTGAGTGGCGCCGCGGCCCGTGAAGGAGGAGGAGAGATGAAGAAGACCGAAATCATTCGAACCCTGCAGGAGAGCCGGACCGCCTTTATGGCGGCGATTGAAGGGCTCTCGGATGAGGCTATGCTCGAGCCGGATGTGGTCGGCAAGTGGTCGATGCGCGATCTCTTGGTGCATCTCACGCTGTGGGAGGCCGGACTGGTGACGCTGCTCTTCTATGTCAAAGAGGGCCGCAAGCCGCCGCCGGACGAGAATGCAGCAGAAACAATGGATCAAAAGAATGCGCGTTTGCACGCCGAGAACAAGGACCGCCCGCTGGAGGCCGCCCGCACCGACTTTGCCGCTGTGCGCAAGCAGACGCTGCGCCGCGTTCGGGCTTTGACCCCGGCCGAGTTTGAGCAGGCGGACAAACTTGCGTGGTTGGAGGGCGCACCTCTGTCGAAGTGGATCGCCAGCGACACCTTCGAGCACGAAGCGGAGCACCTCCAGCAGATACGCGAGTGGCGCTCACGGCGAGGGGTCTAATCACAATTGGGGGAGTGAGCAGACTGGGAGTAGAATAGCAGGTTGCTACGCGGGCCGGGCGCCGTTCCCGGCCCTGCGATTGCCTGGCGGCGACTTTCGCCGCCCACCGACGTGTAAGCAGGGGAGTGGCAGGCGTGAACCCGCATCCTGAACAATACCTGCAGGGCACCTACTCGAAAACGCGCGCGATGTTTGAGGCTCAGCCGGCCATCGTCCAGCGGTTTCTGGAGGCCCAGGCCAACCAGTTGGCGGCCGGGCTGATCGAAGGCAGCTCGCACGTGCGATTCACGCTGCCCGACCGGGTGGTTGTCGAGGGAGTCAGTATGGAGGTGCCGGGCGGAGCCCGCCGGCACACGGTGGGATCGCTGCGCGAGAGGCTGTTGGGCGGCGACCTGCGTGTGTCGGCGCGCCAACACCTGACGGACCTGGAGGCCTCGCCCGACCATGGGTTGGCTTCGGCGGCCCGGCTGATGCGCTTTGCATGCGCATTCCAGATGATCCATGCCATCTTGCCCGAAGGCCGGCGCGTGTCGTACGCCGTTCTGGAGGGCGAGGATCTCCCAACCCAGCCTGTGCGCGATGAGCTAGAACCCGAATCCGCGATCACCGCCGCCTCAGATGCCATTGTCGAGGAAAGCCGCCAGGAGGAAGGCCGCGGGCAGCTGATCGTTCCGTACGTGCCCGCGGCGCGGCGCTTCTTCCTGCCGCAGTGGGTGGCTTTCGACGATAAGGGACGGCTGCTGGTCGGTTCGGTAGAAGAGGCCGAGGCGCATTTGGCCTCGATGCAACGCTATCTCTTCGTGCTACACGCGGCCGTGGCGCTGACCCCTTACATCGTGGCCGACGAAGAATATGGGCGCAAGCGCTACGGCATGCTCGGGCAGCTAGTCAATCAGGGGCGCGCTCTGGCGCGCTACCACACCGGCCAGGTCATTGACACCATTCGCCGCCGGGCCGGCGCAGGCGAGCTCAACCGCGGGTTGAGCCTGACTCTGCCCTACTTCGACGACCAGCAGCTCGAGATGCGCCGCTTCCGCTTCGAGGTCATCCCGGCCGGGCGCATCATGTTCGTGCCGGCCTTTGTGGTGCGCGCCGTGCGCGAGGAGCAGGGCAAGATCGCGCAGGATACCCGCCTGAGCCCATCCACCCGCAAGTACCTCCTCGGCCAATTGGCCACGCTCGAGAAGGCCTTCGATTCGAGCGCCGCAGGCGCCTAGCGATTCTCAGGTCAACTGCCATGCTGTCGGTCTTCCTCCTCATCGCATTTGTCATCATCGCCTGGAAGGTAGCTCCGCGCGAGCGCCAAGAAGACGCGCATGTCCACGGCGCTGGGCAGATCGGACTGCTTGCGGCCGTGGCGCTATTTGGAGTGGACTACTTCACCTCCTACTTCTACGCAACAGCCGAATTGATGAGTTCATTGCATCCTTACGGGCTGCAGCGGTACGCTTACGTCGCCGTCGCGGTTATCGCCCTGGCCAACTTCGTTTTTGGGGCGCTGTACATGTATGCCCTGGGCATCTTCAATGAAGGCGGTGGATCCTACACTGCATCGATGCGATACCTGAAACCAGGGATCAGCCTTGTTGTGGCCGTCGTCCTTATCCAAGACTACACGCTGACGATTGTCGTTTCGGCCCTCTCTGGCGGCAATCAACTGCTCTCACTTCTCAATCTCGTGGGCAAGAACTGGTTGTACGGCTTCGGCATCGGTGCAGCCCTAGCTCTCATTACCTGGTATCTGACGATTCGCGGGCGAGGCGAGTCATCCTTCGTGGTCTTTGTCTTACTGGCCATCTTTGTGGAGTTGACCCTGGTCATGGCCGCAGGATTGTTCGTGGCCGTCGGCCGCGGAGTGGCGGCAGCCCCAATCGAGGTCACCCACACGGCCAGTACGGGGCAAGCGATGTATCACCTCCTGACCGCGACGATGAAGGGCATCGTGGCGCTAAGCGGCCTGGAGGCCATGTCCAACGGCATCCAATTCGTCAAGAACGAGGACTTCGCCCTTGTGCGTTGGGGGAAACGCAAAATGGCGCGCCTGGGCTGGCTGTGGAGTTTCTACAGTGGTAAGGCGGGCATCGGCCGCATGGTGCAGACCGCATTCTTGTTCTACGGCGGGATCACAACTCTCTTCCTTGCCTATTTTTCAATTCATTTCAACGTGTTCGAGGGTACCCTGGGCCGGTCACTGGTGGGGAACCTCTCCTTCATCGGCATGACCCAATTGCCGGGGGGGGTGGTCCTGTTCTGGGCTTACCAGATCCTGGCTGTGGCGCTTCTGGCGGCCGCATCGATGACCGCTCTTCAGGACGCCCAGGCAACCGAATGGCGCGATGTCGCAATCGGCGAGATCCCGGAGATCATTATCTACCGCGACAAGCGCGGCACCTTCACCCGCTCGGTGACAATCACCTTCATCGCGGCGGTCGTCATCATGCTTCTCGTCCACGGCGATGTGGGCAAGGCGGTGCCGTACTACGGCGTGGGCGTCTTCATGCCGATCATGGTCATGGGATTTGCCATCCGCAAGCACATCCTGGCGCACTTCACCGGCAAGCGGCGGGCATGGGGCGCAGCGGCTGCGGGCTTTGCTGGTGTGTTTGGGGCCCTTGTGTTCGTTGGGCAAATCGTGGGCAAATGGGAAGAAGGCGGGTGGGCGGTCCTGGTTTCCTTCAGTGTGCTGGCTTTGCTGGCCCATGGGCTGCTTATCTCACCGCTTGGTTATCGCGAGCCACATCAAATCCACCGCATCGTTCGGGAGAAGGCGCGAGTGCGCGGGGCGATGGGATCGATTGTGGAGTGGCAGTCGTTGCGCATGCAAGAGTACCGCTACATGATTCTTGGGGGCATCGCGCGTTTCTTCGAGTTGTTTGGCGTGCGGCGTCCCTTGCGCTACGAGCCGCCGCCACCGGCTGGCGAATATGATGAGGCCCTGCACGTCGACCATCCAGATGCACCCTCCTTCATCGACGAGTACCTCGAGGCCCACGCCCGAGAACCGCGACTGGGAGGGGCCCCTAAGGAAACGACCTCGACGGATAAGGAGGGCCAACCGTGAGAGCGGTCCGGCACTCCTCCGGAGATTGACGCGGGGCGAAGGCGCCCCCTCGCGCCGCAGGTCCATGGCCGCACCGGCCGCCGCGGGCCTTCATCTGAGGAGCGTGGTCCTCCTCGTGCACGCCCATTGCATCCACCCATGAGCACAACCCCGATTCATGCGCAGCGTGTGGCCGAGGTCTTCTCAAGCCTGGAGACCGCGCCTCAAGGGCTTTCCACATCGGAAGCCCTCGCGCGCCTCTCGCTGTACGGGCCCAACTTGATCTCCGAAGCTCCTCCGCCGCCGTTCGCCAGGCGCTTGTTGCCGCACCTGGTTCACGTGATGGCGCTGCTCTTGTGGGTAGCGGGGGGTGTGGCGCTCGTGGGGGGCCGGCCGCTGGTCGGTTTGCTGATTTGGGTGGTGGTGCTGGTCAACGCCGGATTCTCACTGTGGCAGG
>JBGOXY010000187.1:0-4687 GCA_041479415.1 Anaerolineae bacterium | reverse complement strand
CAACTCGAACCTGCGGCGCAGGCCGGCCAACAGCGGGGCCAGCCGCCCGCGTTTTTCTTTGAGCGAGCGACAGCCCGGGAGCTGGATATGCAGCGTGCACAGCGTGAGGTGCAGGCGGGCTTGCGTGGTCATCGGGCGGCCTGCGCGGCTGGTTCGCTCATGGGAGTCACCCCGTCCGGCCACATGTCCTCGGCCCTCGGCATGCCCGGCTCATCCCTCACGGCGCACGCCGATCTCGTCCGGCGCCGTGCGCGTGCGAATGGCATCTCGAATCTCCGACGGCAGGCCCGGTAATGCGCCGCGCAGCCAACGCCGCCCGATGAACTGGGCATCGCGATCGGGCAGGTCGTCCACCCAGCGCAGTAGTTCCGCCGGTTGCGAGGCGGCCACCTGGGCGAACAAGGCTTGCGATGACCGCACGCACTCCGGGTCGTCATCGCGCATGCCGAGCGTCAGGACCTCGAGGGCGAGGAGTGCGGCCGAGGAGGGAGCCTCCTCCATCCATTCGCGCAGCGCGAGCCAGGCGAACCGCCGAACGGCAAGGATGCGCCCGCCCAGCCAGGCGAGTATCTCCTGGCGGAAAAGATCCGGCGACTCGTTGCGGACGGGCCTCGCGGCGTGGCGTGCCAGAGCCGCGTGCAAAGCGGGGTCGGGCGTCTCCACCACCCAGCGCGCCAGGCGCATGTGGCTTGCCTCGGGGCGCGCTGCGGCCTCGAGCAACCGCGCGGCCAGGCTCTTCTCTTCGAGCGAAGGGATCGCCCACAGGTGATCGGCGAGACGCAGTGCGGCCTCGGGTTGCCGAGCCGCGCGCGGCAGGATGGCTGCTTCGATTTCGTTCAACATGGCGGCGGGGACGTTCCACGAGGGCAGGGCACCGCGGCGAGCGAGCGATGGGCCGCGTCGCAACAATCGGTTCGAATGCGACGCGAACTGGCCTCGGAGCGCAGCCGCGAAAGCTTGCGGATCGCCGATCTGATCGCTGAGGGTCTGGCTCCAGCGCCGGAGTGCATCCAGGTCGATGGACGGCATGCAGCCTCAATAGGCGCGTGCGAAAATGGCTTTGCTCTCCGACTTCTGTCCACAGTGGATGCAGGTCCCGCTGCCGGAGGGTTGATCGAATGGAATACAACGCGTCGTGGCCTTGGTCTTCTCTTTGATCTCGGCTTCACACTCGCTGCGGCCGCACCACCACGCAAGAGCGAAACCTTCCTCGACCACCTGGGCGAACTCGCCGAAATCCTTCGGTTCGTGCGTGCGCGCGCGGCGCGCCTCCAAGGCGCGGTCGTAGAGCGAGGCCTGTATGTCGGCCAGCGCCTCGGCCACGTGCGCAGCCAGCCCCTGGCGTGGAACGGAGACTTTTCCGCTCTTGCCTGGACGATCACGGCGGGCGAGGGTCACCGACTGCTGGGCGATGTCCCGCGGCCCGAGTTCGAGGCGCAGCGGAACACCCCGCATTTCCCACTCGTTGAACTTGAAGCCAGGGGTCAACCCTTCGCGCCGGTCGATCGTGACCCGCAGCTCTCCTAACTCCCCTGCCAGACGATCCACCTCGCCCAGGACCAGGCTGCGCTCCTCGTCGTTCTTGTAGATCGGGACGACCACCACTTGGTAGGGTGCGAGTTTGGGCGGCAGGATCAGGCCCGTGTCGTCCCCGTGGACCATGATAATGGCTCCGATGAATCGTGTGGACAGGCCCCAGGAGGTGGTCGAACAGAACTGCAGCACGTTCTGCGCGTCCAGGTACTGGATGTTGAATGCCCGCGCGAAGTTTTCGCCCATGTTGTGCGAGGTGCCCGACTGCAGGGCCTTCCCGTCGCCCATCATGGCCTCGATCGAGTATGAGCGCTGCGCCCCCGCGAATTTCTCGGTCTGACTCTTGCGGCCGGGGATGACCGGGATGGCGGCATCATTGACGGCGAAGTCCACGTACACATCGAGCATACGGCGCGTCTCGGCCTCCGCCTCCTCTGCCGTGGCGTGCGCCGTGTGGCCCTCCTGCCAGTAGAATTCCGTCGTCCTCAAGAACAACTTGGTGCGCTTCTCCCACCGCACCACGCTGTTCCACAAGTTGATCAGCACCGGCAGGTCGCGGTACGACTTGATCCACTTGGCGTACATGTGCCCGATGATGGTCTCGGAGGTGGGGCGCACAATCAGCGGCTCGTCCAGCACCTCTCCGCCGCCGATGGTGACCACCGCCAGCTCCGGTGAAAACCCTTCCACATGTTCCTTCTCACGTTCGAGGAACGACATGGGGATGAACATCGGAAAGCCGGCATTCAGATGGCCGGTCGCCTTGAAGCGCCGGTCGAGGGCGGCGGTGATGTTTTCCCATAATGCCCAGCCGTACGGTCGGACGACCATGCAGCCACGGACCGGGGCGTAGTCCGCCAGTTCGGCGCGCACGACGATCTGGTTGTACCACTCGTTGAAGTCCTCACGGCGTGCGGGCAGCTTCTCGTCAGACATGGTTCCTTCTCCCGGTGCGATCGCTAAGGAGCAGATGAGATCGATGAGGGTCCGATGTGACGGGCAAGTTCCTGGGCGGCGTCCTGCGCGGTAGGACACATCGTGAGAAGCTCGAGATCCCTGGGACGGACCATGCCGGCATGGCTCTCCAGGAAAGCCAGCAACGACCGCTTCCACTCCGGCCCGACCAGCACCAACGGCTTGGGTGGGATCTCGCCAGCCTGGAGCATGCTCCAGGCAAACGCCACTTCCGAAAGCGTTCCGATGCCTCCCGAGAGCGCGAGCGCCGCGTCGCATTCCCGCACCAGATAGTATAGACGCTCGCGAAGAGTGCCCAGGCGTACCACCTCGTGCACCCACGGGTTGGGTTGCAGCCCGGCGCGCTCGAAGACTTCGCAGACCACTCCCACAACCTGCGCGCCGGCTTCGGCGGCGCCGCGGCTCACGGCCTCCATCGTGCCTTCGTAACCGCCGGTCGCCACGCGCCACCCGGCCTCGCCCAGCAGCCTTCCCATGTGGCGCGCCGCCTCGTAGGCGGGCGTTTCGGCGGTGGGCGCCGAGCCCCCGAATACCGATACCGTGCGGGCGTTGTTGTGCGCCAAAGCCTTTCCTCCGCGTTCACTCGGGGGGCGGAATCTCGCCCTCCCGTAGACGCTCGATGAAATTGCGTGCGGCCTCGACGATCCCAATCGATCTGGTTTCTTGGTGCTCGAGCAGGAAGTGGCGGTGATCCATGACCCACAAGTACATGTCGGCCGAGGTGCGGCCGGGGAAGGCGGCCATGATTCCGCTTTCGTCGATGGCCCGCCGCACCGGTTGGTAGACCGACTTGCACCAGTGGGTGACGGCCTCCTCTTCGCTGACCGGTCGCCGCAAGTCGAGTCCCATGAAGTAGCGGTGAGCGGCGATGTGCTCGAGCAGGCGTTCGTAGCCGCCAAGGATGGTGACGATCAGTTCAGTCTGGGGACACAAACGGTCGAGCCCGGTGCGTTCGTAGAACTCCACCTGCGCCCCCAGCTTCTCGAGGTCTTCTGGCTGCAGGTCGGCACCCAGCGGCACCCGCACTGAATACTCGCGCACCTCAGCCTCGATGTACTCCTGGCCCTGCTCGCGTGCGACCGACACGCGATGGTTGCCGTCAACGACGAAATACACCTCGCCAACCTTGTACAGGACGACGGGCGGAAGCCCGGTCTCCGCGTACCAGGCGCGATTGACCCGCATCCAGCGCGTGGCCGTGTGCGAATGGACCGGCATGAACTTGCGGTCGAAGTCCTGGTAGCGATTGAGGCTGCCGACGATGCTCCGCACCAGGACGGTCTTCAGCCCGCGATAGATCGGCCCGCCCAGGTGGAGCCGCCCGCGCACTTCATCGAACGAGAGCAGGCGGTTGGGGCGTCGGCGCAGAAAGGCCAGGACACTCGAGAAGAAGGCCCGCCGGCGGGCGTTGAAGAAATCCCCGGCCGACCGGTCCAGAACATGGGTCGGGGCGCGGTTGAACAGGTCGCTCACCTCAGCTCTCCCATTCCAGCAGCCGATAGGGCGGGATGAAGAACACCTGGCTGCCCTCATAGCGCGTCGAGGGCGCCGGGCGGTTATAGACGGTGGTGGTATGTCCATGCAAATGCCAGCGCGGGCGCGCCACCCGCAAAAGCCACAACAGCGAGGCGAACCCGCGATGGGCGGCATCCGGGCCGTCGTTGATCCCGCGCGGCGCAGAATGCGTGATCAGGATGTCGAGCGCGCGGCCGTAGGTGAGGCGGTTGACCCACAAATGCAACGCCAACCGCAGCACGCGCCGCCACATTTCGCCTTCCGAGAATTGATAGGCCACCTGCGGCCCATATCGGATGCTGCCGCCCAGCCCGGCGATGAGCAACCCCGAATCAGTCACGCAGCGACCCTCCAGGTGAACGCATCCCTGCGGGAAGCGCGCGTGCGTCCCGTCGGAGCGCCAGTACCCGCGCCCGTCATGATTGCCCATCACGTAATAGAGCGGAACATTGAGCATGCTGACAACGTATTCGAGATACTCGAGCGGCAGATCGCCGCAGCTGAGCACCAGGCGGACCTTCGGCTCGAGCGTGGTGACTTGCGGGCTGTAGAGCAGCTCCGATACATCATCGCTCAGGGCGAGGACCCCGACGGGTTCTGTGGGGCACAGGCGGCGAAGGGCCACGGTGCCTCAACCGTCCCAGCGGCGAGAATAGTTGAGATT
>JBGOXY010000186.1:0-4690 GCA_041479415.1 Anaerolineae bacterium | reverse complement strand
CCTGATCCTGCCGGCCATGGGCATGGTGTCGGAGATCATCCCGGTCTTTTCACGCAAGCCGCTCTTCGGTTACCGGGTGGTGGCCTACTCCTCGGTGGCCATCGGCTTCCTGGGTTTCACCGTGTGGGCGCACCACATGTTTGCCACCGGCCTGCCATCCGCGGCGCTGCTGGTCTTTTCGGCCGACAGCTTCCTGATCGGCGTGCCGACCGGGGTCAAAGTCTTCTCGTGGCTGGCGACGATGTGGCGCGGGCGGCTGAGGCTCACAACGGCCATGCTCTTCGCCATCGGCTTCATTGCCTTATTCGTGATCGGCGGGCTGGGCGGCGTCTCGCTGGCGGTGGTTCCGGTCGACTGGCAACTGACCGACACTTACTACGTCGTCTCGCATTTTCATTACGTGCTCTTCGGCGGCTCAGTCTTCGCGATTCTGGGCGCGGCCTACTACTGGTTCCCGAAGATGACCGGCCGGCGTCTGGGCGAGGGGCTGGGCAAATTGCACTTCTGGTTGACCTTCGTGGGCATGAACTTGGTGTTCATGCCGATGCACATCCTGGGACTTCTGGGCATGCCGCGGCGCATCTACACCTACGCCGCCGGTAAGGGGTGGGAGGGCTGGAACATGATTGCGACCATCGGAGCCTTTGTGGTAGCCCTGTCGATGCTGGTGTTCGTGGTGAACCTGATCCGTTCGTTGCGCAGGCCGCCGACGCACGAGGCCGATCCGTGGGACGCCAACACGCTCGAGTGGACGACCGCCTCGCCGCCGCTGGCCTACAACTTCGCCGAGATCCCGACCGTGCGCAGCGCCCGCCCGTACTGGGACGCCAAGCATCCGGACCTGGCGGATTGGAAGGCCAGGCGATGACCGCTGTGGCGACGGCCGATGCTCGCCGCCAAGGTATCGCGCGCACGGGCATGCTCGCGGCGCTGGCCAGCGAGACGGTCTTCTTCGGGACGCTGCTCTCGGCCTATTTGTTCATGCGCCTCGACCAGCCCGGCTGGCCGCAGATCGCTGCCACGCCCGCGCGCCTGATACTGCCCGTGCTCAACACGTCGGTGCTCGTAGTGAGTGCGCTGGCCGTGACCCTGGGTGAGCGCGCGGTTGCGCGCGGTTCGCAGCGCGGCTTGGCGGCAGGTCTCGCGGCGGCGCTGGTGCTCGGACTGGTCTTTGTCGGCGGGCAAATTCTGGAATTCTCCTCCAACGGCATGCGCCCAGGGGACCAGGCCTTCGGCGGCGTGTTCTTCACCCTGATGGGCTTTCACGCGTTGCACGTCCTGGCAGGCGTTGTCCTCCTGGGGATCAACCTGGTGCGCGCGCGACTGGGTGATTTCTCGCCGGCGCGCCACATTGCGGTCACGATGGGCACCTGGTTCTGGGTCTACGTGACGGCGGTGTGGCTCGCGATGTTCGTGGGGTTGTATCTGATCTAGGTGGAGGCTGCACAGTGTTTGCGCCGCTGCGACACGAGGCAGTGATCGGTTGGGCCTGGGAGCCCAGTGTGCTGATCGGCCTGGCCCTGGCTGCCCTCCTTTACGGCCTGGCCGCCGGCCCGGTGCTTGCCCGCCGGCCCGCCGGGTCCAGCCTGCCGACTGGGCGGGTCTTCTGTTTCTATTTGGGGTTGACCGCGATCTTCGTGGCACTCGTTTCGCCGCTCGATTCACTCGCGGATGGCTACCTCTTCAGCGCGCACATGGCCCAGCATCTTCTGTTGATGATGGTAGCCGTGCCGCTCATGATGCTGGGTATACCCCGCTGGATGTATGCGTGGGCGATCCCGCGCGGCTGGCCGCGACGTGCTCTCGGCTGGGTGACGCGCCCGGTCCCGGCGTTCCTCATCTTCAACACCACGCTGGCCCTGTGGCATCTGCCGCACCTGTACGGGCTGGCACTCGAAAACGAGGGCGTGCATATTCTTCAGCACATGATGTTGCTGGTCGGCGCAGGCATCGGCTGGTGGCCGGTGTTGGGTCACTTCCCGAGCGCCGCGCCGCGGCCGAGCCCAGGTGTGCGGGTGCTGTATCTCTTTCTGCAGGGCTTCCCGGCCACGGCGCTGGCCGCGCTCATCACGCTCGCCCCGAACCCGCTGTACGCCTTCTACGTCGAAGCGCCGCGGGTGTGGGGCATCAGCCCGGACGTCGATCAAATGTGGAGCGGCCTCCTGATGTGGATGCCCGGGGCGATGGTCTATCTCGCCGCGGCGACGGTGATCTTCTTGCGCTGGTTCGCGGACGACGGCGCACCCGAACGGGATGTGTCGCCCGGCGTAAACATTTCCGATGCGGAGGTGGTGCATGGCTGACCCGCTGCCCGAAATCCACATGCCCAAACCCAGCTTCTGGCCGCTCGGCCTCGCGCTGGGCGCGACGCTGCTCGCGGCCGGGGTCATCTCCAGCCTGTGGATCAGCCTGGCCGGGTTGGTGCTGCTGTTCACCTCGATCGGCGGCTGGGTTGCCGAGAACCGCAATGAAGGCGAGGCGGAGGCGCATCATGGCTGAGCTGCAGGCCGAGACCGCATTCGTCCCGCAGCGCGAGAACGCCAAGCTCGCGGTGTGGGCGTTCCTCGGCGGCGAGGTGGTGTTCTTCGGCACGCTGATCCTCACGTTGATCGTTTTCCGTGCGCGCGAGGCGGCGGCCTTCGCCGAGGTGCGCACGCTACTCAGCATCCCGCTCGTGGGGTTCAACACTTTCATCCTGATTCTCTCCAGTTACCTGGTCGTGCGGGCCCTGGGGGCCATTCGCGCGGGGCGCCAGCGCAGCCTGCTCTGGCATCTCGCGGGCATATTTGTGCTGGGCGCGCTGTTCCTGGGCGGGCAGGCACTGGAGTGGTCGACCCTCTTTGCCGAAGGTCTGAGCGTCAAGTCCGCCTTCGGCATGCCCTTCTTTGCCATCACCGGGCTGCATGGCACGCACGTCTTGGTGGGCCTGATCTGGCTGGTCTACGTGATCGTGCTTGCGTTGCGGGGGCGCTTCTCGTCCGCCTCGCACCTGGGCGTCGAGACCTTCGGCCTGTACTGGCACTTCGTCGACGTGGTGTGGATCGTGCTGTTCACGCTGTTCTATCTCATCTAGAGGGACGACATGAACGAGCCCAAGACACATCCGGCTGCGCCGCGGTACGCGTGGGTCTTCGCAGCCCTGGTCGCGCTGACCGGGTTGGAGGTGGGTGCGAGTTACCTGCCAGCGCGGGTGCGCTGGCCGCTGCTCTTGATCTTCGCCGGGGCCAAGGCGCTCTTGGTGGTGCTGTACTTCATGCATCTGCGCTTTGACAACCGCCTCTACGCCGGACTGCTGCTGATCGGCCTGCTGCTTGTCTCACCGCTCATTCTGATCGTGGCGCTCGTCACAGCGGCGGGCTGAGGCGGCCCTGTTTCTGTCGCGGGCGCAAAGGCAGCAGGGGATCTTGCCCTCGGGAAGGGCATTCGGCCGGAGATGGTGAGCAGGTGCCAGCGGGCGTCAGGACTTGAGGGAAGCGAGGATGACTTGGATCGTGGCCTTAAGAGGCGGCAGGCTCTCGACAACTGTTGTCCACACGGTCTCAACGTCAACACCAAAATACTCACGAATCAATCGGTCGCGCATTCCAGCGATGACCGGCCAGGGGACATGCGGGTTCTGGGTGCGCGTGGCGGGTGACAGCCTCTGGGTCGCCTCGCCGATGATCTGCAATTGACGTATGACGCCATCTTGCCTGAGTCGATCCTGGGCGAAGTGGTCTTGATCGAAGCCCTCGACGTATCCTTCGATTGGGTGGATGGCGTCGAGGATGTGGCGCAGGTAGACCGTGTCATCCGGTCTCATAGACCACCTGGACCTCACCGTCGATCCGCTCGCGGATGTACGGACTCATGCCACCTTCGGTGAGCAAGTCGACCTTACGACCGAGCGCTTCGGTCATTTCCATCTCGATCCGCACCAGATCGAGCAAGCTCTTGGGAGCGGAGAAGTTGGCAATCAGGTCGATATCGCTTCCCTCGGACGCCTCCCCGCGTGCGAACGAACCGAAGAGACGCAGCCGGATAATATGATTCCGGCGGCAAATATCGAAGAGGGGGGAGGGGTCGAACCCGTGCGAATTCATCATGAGCGAGCCCATTCCCATTATACGCAGTCGACCACTTCATGTCGACGCGCCAACCAGAGCATGGCGAAGGGGCGAGAACATAGTGCGAGGAGGGAATCCGGCTCTCCTGGCCTCACCCGGCAGACCGCCATCCAATTCGATTAGAATCGCGACACGCTGGCCGTGAACAATGCCGCCGCGCCCTAATCTCATTGCCCGGGAGCCCCGCCCATGGAGCGCTTGCTGCAGCCCGAGATCTGGATCGCCTTCCTCACCCTGGCCTCGCTCGAAATCGTCCTGGGCATCGACAACATCGTCTTCATCTCCATCCTGGCCGACCGGTTGCCTCGCGCCCAGCAGCCTCGTGCGCGCACGTTGGGTCTGGCCTTGGCCATGCTCACCCGCATCGCGCTGCTCTTTTCAATCTCGTGGTTGATCGGGCTGACTCAGCCGCTGTTCAGTGTCTTCGGCCGCGCGATCTCGTTGCGGGATGTGATTCTGGGAGTGGGCGGGCTGTTCCTCTTGGCCAAAGCCACGACCGAGATCCACGCCAAACTCGAAGGTCTCGAGCACGGGCGAGCGACGCGCGCGGCCGGCTCGCTGTGGGGCGTGGTGGTGCAGATCGG
>JBGOXY010000185.1:0-4703 GCA_041479415.1 Anaerolineae bacterium | reverse complement strand
GTCGTGGACGCACAGGGCCAGGTGGTCGGCGAGTTCCCCGAGCAAATGGTCTACCTAGAATGGAAGGCCAGTTCGGTCTCGGCCAAGGAGACTTGCCAAACCTGCCACATGCCGGTGGCCAAGGGCAACGTTCGCCTGTCCTCAACCGGCGGCCCGCTGCGCAGGCCTTTCAACCGCCACCAGTTCGTCGGCGGCAATGCCTACATGCTCGGGCTGCTCGGTACATTCGGCCAGGAGCTGGGTGTGACCGCCTCCGGCGCGCAGATGGAGGCCTCACGCCAGCGCACGGTCGACTACTTGCAGGCGGCGACCGGCTCCATCGTGGTGCAGCAGGCGGCACTCGAGGGGACCCGCCTCGTCGCCGACATCGCGGTGCGCAATACCGCTGGCCACAAATTTCCGACGTCGTATCCTTCGCGGCGGGCGTGGATCCATCTCGTCGTGACGGATGCGGCCGGCCGGGTTATCTTCGAGTCGGGAGCTTTCGACGAGCGCGGCGCGATCGCCGGCAACGACAACGACCTCGACCCGGCCCGCTTCGAACCGCACTACACCGAGATCACCGCGCCCGACCAAGTGCAGATTTACGAGGCCGTCATCCACAACACCGAGGGCCAGGTGACGACCACCCTCCTGCGCGCTGCCTCGCTGGTCAAAGACAATCGTCTGCTTCCGGCGGGGTTCGACAAGGCGCGCGCGGGGGAGGATATCGCGGTGCGCGGGGAAGCCGCGAACGACGCGGATTTCTTGGCCGGCGGGGACGGGGTGCGCTACGTCATTGATCTGGGCCAGGCCCGGGGGCCGTTCACGTTGACGGCGGAGCTGCTCTATCAGAGCATCGGCTTCCGCTGGGCGGAGAATCTGAGCGCGTTTCAAGGCCAGGAGATCGCGGATTTCCTGCGCTTCGTCGAGGGCTACCCGAACATCCCGGTTGTGATCGGCTCAACGGTGGCCGAAGTCAAGTAGAGCGATGGTAGCGATGAGTTGACCCATTGGCGCCGGCCGAGATGCTGCGGACCAACCGTTCGCAGGCACAGGCCGGCGCCTTGGATTCTCCGGCGCCGCGCCGGCCCGGGTGGTCGATAGAGTTGGCACGTGTTCGGAGGTGAAGATGCTGACCGGGCTGCATTTCCTGCTCACTTACAAGTGCCTGTCGGAGTGCGACCACTGTTTCGTGTACAGCGGGCCGCACGCCGAAGGGACTCTTACGCTGGCGGAGGTGCGCCGGGCGCTGGATGAGGCCCAGCATTTGGGCACGATCACGCGCGTCTTCTTCGAGGGCGGCGAGCCGTTCCTGTACTACTCACTGCTCGTGGAGGCCGTGCGCGCCGCGCGGGCGCGCGGTTTCGAGGTGGGCATTGTCTCCAACGCATACTTTGCCACCTCGATCGAGGATGCGCGCGTGGCGCTCGAACCGTTGGTGGCTGCCGGCCTTACGGATATCACCCTCAGCGAGGATGAGCTCCACTTTGGCGAGGTAGGCGAGTCTCCCGCGCGGCGCGCGCTGGCGGCCGCCGCGGCGCTGGGTCTTGCGGCAAACGCGCTGCCGACAGCCATGCCCTGCGTGCAGATGTCGCCACGGGCGGACGGAACCCCCGGCGAGCCGGAGGTGGCCGGCGACGTGATGTTCCGTGGGCGGGCGGCGGAGAAGCTCACCGCGGGCCTGCCGCGGCGGTCGTGGGAGTCGTTCGTGGAATGCCCGCATGAGGACCTGGCGGAGCCGGGGCGCGTGCACCTCGATCCATTCGGCCACGTGCACCTGTGCCAGGGCCTCTTGATGGGCAATCTGTGGGAGACGCCACTGAAGCAGATGGTTGCGGAGTATGTACCCCAGGCGCACCCGATCGTGGGTCCGCTCCTGCGCGGCGGGCCCGCGCAGCTCATCCGCGAATACGATGTGGCCCACGAGCCGGGGTATGTGGATGCTTGCCACGCGTGCTACGCCGCGCGCCGCGCGCTGATTGATCGTTTCCCCGCCCATCTCGCGCCACGCCAGGTGTACGGGATGGCATAGTTGCCCGACCTCTGACCACCTGCTGAGCCGCCTTCCGGCGTAGCATCTGGGACGATGGGATTGTGCGCGAACTATGGACAAGACGGTCTTGTCGCCGATTCGGATCCGCGATGGCGTAGGGCGCGCACCATGGCGATTGAAACCAGGTCGGCCTCCTGAAAATCCCCCGCCTAGATGTCCCTCGGTTTCTCCTCCGTCTCGACCCAAACCCAGCGCGTGGGATCCCAATCAGCTAAGGACGTGAGTTGCAGAACGGGGTCGAGAAACCGGCGTGCCGCGCCAAAGGCCGTTTCCAGATTGCGCCATTCCAGCTCAACCTCCCTCGCCAGCCGGCTGAATGGACCCGCCCAGGAGGCGGGCGGCGGAGGTAGCGCAGGCGGAATGGGGTGCGTCGCGCGCGCCTCGAAGGTGGCAACCAGCGCCGATCGAAGCCTCGCTGAATTCAGCCGCATGTGAGAACCGATCAGCAGAATATCGACAAGATCCCTGACCCGGCTGCCCGCCGAGCCCGCGTGATGGATCGTGTAGGCATGCAACTTCTCAGCCAGTTGTTGGCTGGGGGGATAGCACAGGATCGTGGCCGGCTCCAGTCCGGCGAACACGAGAAGCGGCGGGGCGGTTACGGGCTCCTCGGCCTCCACCAGCGGGTCGCCTCTCCCCACGTCGATGTGAAAAGCTTCGAACACTCGCCCGTCCAACAGAGCGCGGGCAGGGTAACGCAGTGTGCTCAGCTCGGCCGCTGAGGCTCGCTGTGCCGGTGCGACTTCGAAGGTAAACCAGTCGCCCAGGTCAAGCCTCGCGGCCTGGGCGAGGAGGGGAAGGGGATCGCCCTTCACGCGAAGAAGCAGATCAATGTCCTTGGTCGTCCTGGCGCGCTCCCCGAGCCGGAGTTCGAGGCTCAGGCCGCCCTTGAGGACCCAGCCGCCTGGCTGAGCCGTCATCAGCCGTGCCAGGAAGCGATCAAAGGCCACCAGTTTCCGCAGTCGGGTGAGTGGCGTGCCGGTGGACTGCGTTTGATGCCGCAGACGATCTTCAAGCGCTTGGCGGAACGAACTCCCGCTCGCAAATCTCATACGCGTCCCGCCTTGAGGAGAGCCTGGCCAATCAGGGCTGCTGCACGCCCGCCGCGGCGGCGGCCCTGGTCTTCGAATTCATCAGCTTGAGCCAGCCCGCGCTGGATGGCTTCCTGGATTGCCTGAATCACGTGTTCCGCCGCAACGCCGGAGGAGGCGATGTCTGCAACTGTCCTTACCACCGTTGTCACCCGCAGGCCTTCCCGGTGGGTAATCTCGCTGGGTGCGGTGCGGCGGGTATGCAGGCGAAGGCCTGCGTGTCTGCGCGAGGAGGTGCGCGGGATGGTGACGTGGATCTCGACCGGCAGGAGATCCGAGAGTCCGTAAACAGCGAGTGCGCTGTCGTGGGAAATGACCGACTCGGTTCCGGTGCGCAGGAGAGCTACGTGCAGATCCTCGAAGGGCGAGGCCGGGTAAAGGGTGTGGCGGTAGAGGCCATGCGCGATGCGGATGAGACGGCCGCGTCGCACATGGTACGAGAGACGCTGGCGCGAGTACCCTGCCGCGCTGGCCTGAGCCGCCGTAAAGTAACCGGCCTGCGGCTCGGCGAGCTGATACAGGCGCGTGGAGTCAGGTTTGGATGACATGTGTGCAAATAGTCCTCACAATAGATACATTTCACACACATAATACCAAGAGCCGGGAGGAAGTCAAGGCTTCTCATCTCCCGCGACCGTGCGGCCGGAGCCTGGAACGCCCGATGAACATCCATACCGGAAGAGGGTCTTACGCAACGGGATGGCAGGGTGGCCTGGAACGCGCCGCGGGCCCATCTGGCCGTGGGCCTGCAGCTACGGCAGGCCGGCGCACCAGATCCACGAATCTGACTTCTCGCGCCGTGCCAGGTGCATGGACTGACGAAGGGGGTAGCAGCCGTTGTGCCAGTGCTGGGGTGAGATCAACTCCACCCCGCGGTGCTGAGGCAGAAACCGTCCTCCCGCGAGGACGGTTTCGCGACTTGCCCCGAGGGGACAGGCGGAATATCCGCATTCTATCTCAAACGTCAGCGCTGCCCGCTTGCCCTGGCTAGGGTGTCCAGTACCGGATTGGTGTTGACACTTTGATGGCAGTTGGTGTTCTCATTGGGTCTTTTCCAGGCGACCATCACTTGTGTGGCCATGCGTCATCTGGTTCGGTCGCCTAGGCAAGGGCGATGGCGGCTATAGCCCGCCCTGGCGGTCGGGCCAGGGTGCACCCTCTTCGAGGGTCATGGACGCGCCTCTCCGTCCATTTGGGCCAAGGGGAAGAATACGTCACATGGCCCTCTCTTGCCGTCTACCTTATTACGTAACAATGCATCCTGGAGCAGTGGGTACAGGTGCCCCGCCTCAGATCGACGGGGCGCTTAGGTGCTGTCGTTTCTGGTGCGGCGTTCCTCACGGGGTTTGATTGACCTGGTAGACCACCCCCGTACTGTAAGAGGTCAGGTACAGATTGCCGGCTTCATCCTCGCCAAACGCGGAGACGTTGTATGGGCTGTCGAGCAGAAGGCTCGTCACCCACGCCGCACCGTCGCGCTGCAGGCCCCAGATGCGGCCCGAGCAATAGTCGGCGTAGAAATAGACACCCTGCATCAGCGGGTTGCCCGGCCCGCGATAGACGAACCCGCCGGTGAT
>JBGOXY010000184.1:0-4790 GCA_041479415.1 Anaerolineae bacterium | reverse complement strand
GACACGCGCAAACGGGTGCCTTGGGCGGTCTGCGCGCGACATGGTTCGGCGGCGTTGCCCGTCGCTTTGCCGTCGCACACATCGCCTCTTGTCCAGAGGGTGAAGGGGAACAGATTGCCAGGTGCAGCCTCGCCAAACCGTCGCCCGTGTCCGCTGCTACAGGTTGATTATACAGCCAACACCCGCGGCGTCTACGGAAAGGAGGGCCTGCAATGCGTCGCAGTACGGAGAGCGATGTGGGTCTCGGCCTCAGCACCACGCACCCGCGGCTGCCCCGCGGGCGGTGGTACCCTCCGGCCATTCCCTTTGACAAGACACCCGGAGTGTGTCATACTCGCCGTGCGGGAGCAGTTTCCCGCCTCCTCATGCTATCCCAAGAAAGGAGGAGGTGATGCCCACGATGAGTACAAGTTTTAGTCCAAGCGCTGCGGCATCCCTCCTCCCCGTGCTGGCGTAAGCCGGCCGAGGATAGGTTGCCGCAGCGCGCAGAGGGCCGCCATCACTGGCGGCTCTTTGACTTCTTGTGGCGGATGGGCCCCTCGACGTTTTGCGTTCGTCCATCTCTTCAGCGACACTCCCGTGAGGTCGCCCGGTAAGCGCACCTTTCCGCCTACGATGTTGACATGCCCCATCCCTTCAGTTACCATCACCGCGAGCCTGGCCGGGACCGGCGCGGCGGAAACCTTCGAACCCCGCCAGGTCCGGAAGGAAGCAACGGTAAGGAGGAGCTTCCGGGTGCCGCCGGGGCTCCTGGTCAGGCTCATCTCTCGCCCGTCTCACCACCATGAAGCCACGCCTGGTCCTTGCGTTCGGAGCGGTACTCCTTCTGGCAGCCGTGGGCGCCTATGGCCTGACGCTTGGTTCGCTGCGCCTGGAGGCCGACGGAGTCACGCGCAGCGTGTTGACCCATGCGCGAACCGTCGAACTCGCGCTGCGCGACGCCGGAATCGAGTTGAACGCGGAGGATGTTGTGGAGCCGGCCCCCGAGTTGCCTATCACGCGCGGCATGCTTATCCGCGTTCGACGCGGGCGGTGGATCGACGTGGCGACCGAGCAAGGGTCCTCGCCCATCCTGGCCCACGACGGCCAACCAGCAATTCCGGCGAACCTGCTCCTTCAGGCTGGGGTCCATCTTCTCCCGGGAGACGCGGTTGTGGCTGACGGGCGGCTGGTGGATGCACGGGCGCCGCTCGCGCAGCTCCCCCTTCAGCTGAGCCTTGCCCCGAAGCACGCGCTGCTCGTTGTTCGCGATGGGGTCGCAGAAGAACATAGGGCTGCCGGGCCAACCGTCGGCGAGGCTCTTTGGCAATTGGGAATCCCCTTACACCCTGCGGATTCAGTTCAGCCCGCGTCCACGACGCCCCTGGCGGACATCGCGAGCGCCGACTCGATCACGATCGTCATCCGTTCGGCGCGTGAGTTCCGCCTCACGGTTGATGCGCAGACGCTGAGCGTCGGATCGGCCGCGCCGACGGTGGGCGAGATCCTGGCGCAGGCCGGGGTCGCCCTCACGAATCTCGACTACAGCCGGCCGGCCGAAACCGAATCTGCACCGGCGGACGGCATGATCCATGTCGTGCGGGTGCGCGAGGAATTCATCCGCGAGCAGAAACCGATTGCCTTCGGAGAGCAGCGCCAGTACGTGCCCGAGCTTGACCTGGCGACGCAGCAACTGGTGACGCCGGGTGTCTACGGCATTCAGGAAAGCACTGTCCGCGTGCGCTATGAGGATGGGCAGGAAACCGCGCGCACCTCGCAGGGCGAACGGGTGGCCGTGCCGCCGGTGGACCGGGTGATGGGCTACGGCACCAAGGTGACTATTCGCAGCGTGTCGACCCCCGACGGCACCTTCGACTACTGGCATTCGATCACCGTGTACGGCTCAGCCTATTGGCCGTGCGGCTCGGCAGGTGAACCTGGTCGCTGCTATCCTCACACGGCCAGCGGCAAAGATGTCGATGTGGGCATCATAGCCGTGGTCAAGGCCTGGTACAGGGTCATGCAAGGGTGGGCTGTGTACGTCGACCGCTACGGGCCGGCGCACATTGAGGACGTAGGCCAAAACGTTCGCAACGACTATTGGATTGACGTAGCCTTCCCCGACTATGAGACCTTCGTCGCCCTCGGGGGCTCTGGCCCGAAGACGACCACGCTCTACTTCCGCACACCGGTTCCCAGCGAAGACGCGATCCGCTTCGTTGCCGCGCTGCCCCTCCGCTGATGGCGTCCTCGTTTCCGCCTCTCGACCTGGCTGGAAGGCTGCATCGCGCCGGCCTGCGCCTCAAGAAGGGACTCGGCCAAAACTTCCTTATTGATGAAGCAGCGCTGGCGCGCATAGCGCAGGCAGCTGGCGCGACCTCCGCCGATACCGTGCTTGAAATCGGCGCTGGGATCGGAAACCTCACCCGTCACCTGGCTGCGAGCGGGGCCCAGGTTGTGGCGGTGGAAATCGATGAACGACTCCTGGGACTGCTCGAGGAGACAGTGGGGGGCCTGGCCAACGTGCGGGTTGTGCCCGGCGATATTCTCAAGCTCAGGCTCGACCGGCTGCTGGAGAACCGTGAGGCCGGACGCTACATCGCGGTGGGCAACCTTCCGTACTACATCACCTCGGCCGTCATCGAGCGCTTGCTCGAGTCCGATCCGCGCCCCTCAACAATCGTTCTGACGGTGCAGTGGGAGGTGGCCGAGCGGATCTGTGCCCGGCCCGGGCGGATGAGCCTGCTGGCGGTCAGCGTGCAGTACTTCGGTCAACCCGAGATCTTGGAACGCCTGCCGGCCGGCAGCTTCGTCCCCGCGCCGGAAGTGGATTCGGCCATCGTTCGCATCGCGGTCGATCCTGAGATTCCCCCTCCCGCCGAACGGCGTGCCTTCTTCCGCGTGGCGAAAGCGGGCTTCTCCCAGCGCCGCAAACAACTGGTCAATTCGCTGGCGGGCGGGATGGCCCTCTCGCGCGGGGAGGTGCTCGCTGCGCTGGGCCGGGCCGGAGTTGAGGCGACTCGCCGCGCTGAGACGCTCTCGCTTGACGAGTGGGGTGCGCTGAGCCGGGAGCTGCAACGCGACAGGCCGCAGTCGCCCGGGTAACGCTCACAGGGGATGGACGCGCGAGAAGGGGCTGCCGGAGAACCGGCAGCCCGTCTGCATCCTCGTCAATGAAGCGGAAACCCGACTCTCCAGTGCGCGATGACTCTCTCTATGCGAGTCGCCCACCGCAGGATCGACCCAGGCCAGGAGCGCTCGCGCTGAGCGGGACGCCTGCGAGCATCGCCCGAACGCGGCCGACCGTAACGCGTGCTATGCCCTCTCCCTCATACTCTGTGCGATCTGGGCTGCGAGCAAGGCAGGCTACCGCCAAACGGCCAGGATGATCGCGTTGACCACAATCGCCACGGCCTGGTAGCCGGCGGTGATGAGATACAACTTGAACGGCCGGCGCGAGAAGATGTATTCGCTGCCAAAGGTTGTCAGGACGAACCCCACCGCGACGAGTAGGCCGGCTTTGAACCCGCCCAGCACGGTTGTGGCGCCGACGGAGCGTACGACCACGGCCAGGGTCGTACCGCCCACGAGCGCCAAGGCAAAGGTGCCGAGGTACAGAAGAGGTTTTGCGCCCGTGCGCCGGTCCTCTTCAGATATGCCAATCAGGCGGCTCCACGGCCCGCCGAAGACACGCATGGAGTACCAGATGAATCCAATCGCCATGTACACGACACCCGTGACGAGTACCGCAAGCCAATTGATCGTCGGAAGACCGAACATCGCTGTGCCTCCTCCAGATGAATATCGCGGTTTCAGGTGCTTACCGGAAGCAAACCCCGGTGGGTGAGGATGGGTGCTTGCGACAAGACGCACAAGAAGATGCGCCCTTCAAGCAGAACGATCGAGCGAGGGCAGCGGCACACGATCGGCGGGAGTCAGCCGGCGGTGTGTACGCCACACATCGAACACTCGCCACGCGGCCTCCAGCTTGACCTGGGTCGACATTTTCGACTGGCCGATGCGCCGATCCTCGAAGTAGATCGGCACCTCGCACACGCGGTAGCCAAGCCTCTGGGCGACGTAGGCCATCTCCACTTGAAAGACATAGCCGTTCGAGCGAATGCGCCCGAGATCCATTCCCAGCAGGGTGGTGCGGCGCCACACTTTGAAGCCGGCCGTCGCATCGTGAACGCGCAGTGCGAGCAGGCCTTGCGAATACACATTGCCCCACCATGAGAGCAACCGCCGGCCGGCGCCCCAGCGCGAGTCGAGCTTGCCCCCGGGAACGTAGCGCGAGCCGACGGCCACGTCGTGATCGCGCATTTCGCCAAGCAGCTTGAGGAGATCCGCCGGCGCGTGTGAGAAATCCACGTCCATCTGACCCACCAGGGTTGCGCCGTCCGCCAAGGCCCGGCGGAAGCCGGCCACGTACGCCGTCCCCAGCCCGGATTTTGCCGGCCGGTGGATGACCTGCAAGGTGCCATTTGATTGCCCAGCCAGCAGATCGGCCACTTGGCCAGTTCCGTCGGGCGAGGAATCGTCGACGACGATCAGCCGCACATTGGGCAGCCCAAGCGCCCACAACGCCTGGACCATGTCCGGTAGGTTTTCGGCTTCGTTGTAGGTGGGCAGGACGATGGTGAGTGAGTCCATGGCGGCGCCCGATGAATGGGCTTGGAGGAATGTAGCATCGCGCGAGTCGGACGTCAAGCGCGGGCTAGGCGCCCTCCGCAAAACGCGAGATGACGCGCGCCGTATGCTTGGCCCCCTGCAGCAAGTTGGCGACCACGACGTGCTCGTTGGGGGCATGG
>JBGOXY010000183.1:0-4823 GCA_041479415.1 Anaerolineae bacterium | reverse complement strand
GGGAGAGAGAAGTGCGTTACGTTGGGACCTAACCCTGAAGCCCAGGCCTTACCCAATCAACCGAACCGGCATCTGTCGATCCGCCTCGGAAAGCGATGGTTGTGGCGCTTGGGGCCCGAGTTGCCCCGCTCAGCCCTTGACCACGGCAACCGGACGCAGGCGGGCAACTTTGGTAGCCAAACCCGCTTGATGGATGACATTGACGACTCGGTCGACATCTTTGTAAGCCTGGGGAGCTTCTTCGGCCAGCCCCGGGAGGGAGCCGGCCCGAATCTGGATTCCTCGCTGCTCGAGCTCTCCCCGCAAACGGTCGCCGCGCACCTCGCGCTTGGCCTGCGCGCGGCTCATGACGCGCCCCGCCCCATGACACGCCGATCCAAAGGTAAGCGCCATGCTGGCCTCGGTGCCCAAGAGCACCCACGAGGCGGTGCCCATCGAACCCGGCACAAGTACCGGCTGCCCCAGCGCACGGTACTCCTCGGGTACCTCGCGCGCGCCCGGGCCAAAAGCGCGCGTGGCCCCCTTGCGATGGACGCACACCTGCACCGGCCGACCCTCGATCTGGTGAGTCTCTACCTTGGCCATGTTGTGGGCGATGTCGTACACCTGGCGCAAATGGATATTGCGGACGTGGCCGGCCAGCACCCGCTCAATACTGCCTCGCGCCAAGTGAGCCAACACCTGGCGGTTGGCGAAGGCATAGTTGGCAGCCGCCTTCATCGCGCCAAGATAGGCCTGCCCCTCCCGAGATTCGAACGGGGCGCACACCAACTCGCGATCGGGCAGGTCGATGTGATAACGGTGCACCGCGCTCTGCAGATCCTGGACGAAATCCGTGCACACCTGATGGCCGAAGCCGCGCGATCCGCAGTGGATTTGCACGGCCAGGCAGCCCTCGCGCAGGCCCATCGCATTCGCTGCGGCATGGTTGAACACCTGCTCGACAAAATCGACCTCGATGAAGTGGTTTCCGGCCCCCAGCGTCCCCAGTTGCGGCCGTCCGCGTTGCTTGGCCCGCTCGCTCACAACTTCCGGCTGCGCGCCTTCGAGGCAACCGTCTTCCTCAGTCCGTGCCAGATCTTGCGCTTCAGCCAACCCGTGCGCCAGGGCCCAGCGCGCCCCCTCCCGGCACACGCGCTCGAAATCCGCCGCGCTCAACGGGATGCGCCCTTTGGTGCCCACACCGCTCGGGCAGTCGTTGTAGAGCGCAGCTGCCAGTTCGGGCAGAAGCCCACGAACCGCCTCAAGTTCGATGGCAGATGACAACAACCGCACGCCGCAATTGATGTCGTAACCTACCGCCCCCGGCGAGATGATCCCATTGGGCAGTGAGCTGGCCATGACGCCCCCGATGGGCATGCCGTAGCCCTGATGGACGTCGGGCATCACGACCACGCGACCCACCACCCCCGGCAGGCTCGCCACATTGAGCGCCTGCTCAATCGACTGGTCTCCCAGCGCGTCGTCAAGCAGCTGTTCGTCTGCAAAGAGCCACAGCGGCACCTTCATCGCCGGACGAAAATCGGCGGGGATCTCCCACAAGTACGGTTGGCGCCGGATGAAGGCGTTCTTGGCAACCATCGCGTATTAGCCTCGGCCGCATTTCGCGGCTACACGTCGAAGACGATCGTCGCCCGCCATCCCGCCGGACCCTCTTCGACATGCAGATTGTGGAATGTGACCGCCTTGATGTCGCGCGTCCATGCGATCACCCGCCCTCCGCCCAGCTCAGCCTGCAGCACTTCGCGATCGACTGCCACGATTCGGATCTCGTCGTACGCCAGACCTTCATGTTCTTGGAGGAAGAGAAGTTCGTTCAGCCAAGCCACGAGCAGGCTCTCCCAGTCGACGCCCGTCAACTGCAGTCGGCGTTCATGGCGCGGCGTCGCAGTGAGGCGCATGCCGGCCAGATGGTAGAGTCCCAAGGCGGCGCGACGGAAGAGCTCTGCGGCGCTGGGTGCCGAGACACGGATCGCCCAGTCGGCGGTGTGTTCGATTTCTTCAACTCCGGACGGCCACGAAGCGCTGGGATCGTCCACGATTACTCCCATGGCCTGGGGCCCACCCGACGGTCTGCATGCGTGGACCACACGTCTCGTTGGCAGTATAGCCCATTGGAGCCGCCGCACGCCCTTAGCCCACCTCCCGTCGCCCGATTGCGCTACACTGGTGCAAGCGAAAACAGAAGGCGTGGCGAGCTGGGGCGGGTCGCGAACCGAGGGGGATGACTTTTCGATCGCCGCCCACCCGCAGTAGCCAGGAGGCGAAATGCCGGACATCCCTACTCTTGCGGTGATTGGGGGCTCAGGTCTCTACTCCATTGAAGGGCTGAGCGATGTCCGCGAGCACGACCTGACTACGCCTTTCGGCAGGCCGAGCGATCCCATCCTCGTCGGCACGCTCGAAGGACGGCGCATCGCATTTCTGGCACGCCACGGCCGCGGCCATCGCTTCGCTCCGAGCGAGGTCAACTATCGCGCGAACATCTTCGCCCTCAAGCTGCTCGGGGTACAGCGCGTCCTCTCGATCTCGGCCTGTGGCTCGCTGCGAGAGGACTACCGCCCGGGCGAGATTGTGGTGCCCGACCAGCTCTTCGACCTGACCCGCGACCGTCCACGGACCTTCTTCGGGCGCGGGATCGTGGCCCACGTGGGCACGGCGGACCCGTTCTGCGCCGACCTGTCGCTGGCCGTCGCGGATGCCGTCGAGCGCACGGGGGCAACCGTGCATGCCTCCGGTGCGTTGGTCACCATCGAGGGCCCTCGCTTTTCCACCAAGGCCGAATCCAACACTTACCGCCAGTGGGGAATGGCCATCATCGGCATGACAACCTCTCCCGAAGCTTTCCTGGCACGCGAAGCAGAGATGTGCTACGCGGTGATGGCCCACGTGACCGACTACGACGTTTGGCACCTGAGCGAAGCCCCGGTGACCGTAGAGATGGTCGTGCGCATCCTCAATCAGAATACAAGCGTTGCCCAGGCGGCAATTCGCCTCATGGCCAGGTCGCTGCCGTCGGAAAGGACCTGCGCCTGCCCGCACGCACTCAGTTCAGCCATCATTACTGCCCGCGAGGCCATCCCCCCCGCTGCGCTGCGGGACCTTGACCCGCTGGTGGGCAAGTACATTCCCTCTCGCGGCTGACCCGACCCGGGCCGCTAGGACCCCCCGCCCTCGAGGCGCGGAATTGCGCAACTGTCTCGTGACATCGTTTGGGGGCGCCGAGGCTGGGGTGGAGTCCGCATCGACTGCATCGGACACCTCTCCCTTCATCTAGGTCTGGGGTGCCTCGCGCTTCTCGCCCAACAACGCGAGGCTCAACGCTCGTTTGGGGGCGAACAACGGGGGGATCCGTTGGCGCACTTTCGTCTGGCAGCTAGCGAATGCGCGCGCTCGCTTTGTCGACGTACATGGCCTTATCCGCCCGGTCGAGCGCCTGGCGCAGGTCCTGACCCTCGCCGGCGGTGGATGCGCCGACGGCAACATCCAACGGCGGGCTGCCGCTCGAGAGACCGTGGCGCCGCACGGCGTCTCGCAATCGCTCGATCGCGCGCTGAGCGTTCTCGGCTGAGGCGCCGGGCAGGATGACGGCGAACTCATCTCCGCCCAGCCGGGCGACAACATCTTCCTGGCGGAATGTGGCGCGCAAGACATGGGCCAGCGAGCGCAAGAGCAAGTCTCCCGCCTCGTGACCCCGTTCGTCATTCACTCGCTTGAGCCCGTTCAAATCGAGCATGATTAAGCTGACCGGCCGCACCCGTCCACGGTCGAAGCGGGCAAGTTCTTCATCAAAGAACAGGCGGTTGTAGGCCTGAGTCAGCGGGTCGTGTATGCTCATCGCGCGCAGCCGCTCTTCCTGCTGGACTCGACCGGAGATGTCGCTGAAGACAGCCAACGTCCCCTGAAAGGACCCGTCCGCCGCAATCTGCGGCGATCCGCTCACCTGCACAGCTAGATGCGTACCGTCGGGACGCTGCAGCGTCAAATCATAGCGGTCGGCCTCTCCCCGGTGCCGGCGCAAGTCGGCGGCCTCCACAACCTCTTGCTGGTCGCTTGGGATGACGCTTTTCCAGTGCGATCCCACCAGGCTCGCCGCGGGTGCACCAAACATCTCCGCCGCCGCATGGTTCACGTAGAGAATCCGCCCTTCGCTGTCGAGCAGGGTAATGCCTTCGGTCACGCTCTGCAGGATGCTTTCCTGAAAGCGGCGCAATTGCTCGAGTTCGTCGCGCGTGCGGTTGCGTTCTGTCACGTCGCGGATGATCGCCTGGAAGTAAGGGTGACCTTCGACCTCCACGACATGCGAGCTTACTTCCACCGGGAACTCAATCCCGTTGCTGCGCACGTGAACCGTCTCGAACAAACGGCCGCCGCTCTCGAGGACCAGGCGCATGTCGTCGCTGACTCGACCGCGCGTGCTCGGCGGACGGAGCTCGCGGACATTCATGGCCAGGAGCGCGTCGTACGAATACCCGTATCCGCTCACGGCGCGTTCGTTCGCCTCCACGACCTTGCCATCCGGAGCCACAAGGAGGATGATGTCGTTGGCGTAGCGAGTCAGTGCGGAGATGTGTTTCTCGATGGCCTTGCGCTCCAGTTCGAGTTCCAGGCCGCGCTGGTAGAAGCGCGCCTCACGCTGGCGCCAGAACCACCCGGCCACTGAGGCCAGCGCCAGGTCAAAGACGAGAACCATCAGGGCGATGCGGATCGCCAGCGTGTTGAGCGGCGCCAGGAACTCATCCCGGTCGATCTTGGCCACCAGGAACCACGGGGATTGACCCACCGGGTGTATCGCGGCGAGCACCGGCTGGCCGCGATAGTCC
>JBGOXY010000182.1:0-4826 GCA_041479415.1 Anaerolineae bacterium | reverse complement strand
GTATGCCGGCTTCATCGCAACCGGCTGACGAGTTCGCCTTCGCACGGGCGCTTGATCCGATGGTCGCCCATTTGAATGCTGCCATCGCCTCCCGTGCGCTGCGGGTGGCGCGTGCTGTGCGCGACCCCGGCGCGCGAGCCCGGGCGTTGGCAGTCCTCTCTCGCGCCGTGCCTGAAAACGAGCGGACGGCCCTTCTGGAGGAGGCACTGGCCGCCGCACGCAGCATTAGCGACCCGTGGCGCAGGGTGCGTGCGCTTGTGCCGGCGGCGTCGCGCATGCCGGAGCCGGCGCGCGAGGCGCTGGCCCGCGAGGCATTCGATGCGGCAATGAGCATCCACGGCGATTGGCTGCGCGGACGCGCGCTCTCGATGCTGCGACGCATCGCCACGGCCGAGCTGCGTAGACGGGCGCTTGAGGCAGCGCGTGCGCTGAAGGCTCCGAATGAGCGCGCCTCCGCGCGTCCGCCTTCGCCGGGGATTTACCCCCCGACGAGGTGGAGCGGCTGTTGGCACAGGTGGAGTCGATTCCCGATGAGTGGCTGCGCCAATCGTTGCTGGCCTCCCTCGCGGAGCACCTGCCTCGGCCGGCGCTCGAGCGCGCGGTAGACCTGGGGCGCCGGCTGCACGGCACCCCACGTGCCCTGGCGCTGTCCGAGCTGGGGCACGCGCTGCCCGATTGGGAATCGGCGCTGCGGGAGGAGGCATTGGCCGAAGCGCGCAGCCTGGCCCAGCCGTCCGAACGAGCGGAAACGCTGACCGGGTTATTGGCGGGCATGCCGGAGGAATTGCGTGTGCAGCCCGCCGGCGAGGCGCTTGCCGCGGCGCGAGCCGTCAGCGACCCGGCGGTTCGGGCCGCGCTGCTGGCCGAGCTGATCGAGTTCCTCCCCGAGGGAAGAGTGAGCGAGGTTCTGGGCGAGGCCGGGCTTGCGGCTCGCGAGATCGGGGACCCGATTCTGCGTGCCGAGCGATTGAGCGGGCTGATCCCGTATCTGAAGGAAGCCGAACGGCTCGCCGGCAATGGCGAGGTGCTGACGCTGTTTGAGGGATAGCGCCTGCGGCAATCGGGGAGCATCGCCAGCCACAGAGCTGCTCCTGCGGTGGAAGCAGATTCACGATTGGCTCGTCGCCTCTCTTCCATGCAATGACAGCAAGATCGTGTTGGGGCACGCCATGGCGTGCCCCAATAGATGCACGTGTCATTCGAGCCCTGCTGTTCGAGGCGAAGCAATCCGGGAGCCTCATTAGACACAGAGCTGCTCCCTCAGGGCAAGCAACTCCAAAATGGTTTCGTCGCCTTGCTCCTCGCAATGACAGAGGCATGGCGCTTGGCCGCCGCCAGCACGTGCATGCCGATCTCTGGTACGCTTACCCCATGTCGGTCTTTGGACCTGCACTTCTCATTTGTGCACTCGCGCTCAGTTGGCCGGTCTTTGAAGTGACCGCGGCGCGGTTGACCCGGGCGAGCCTTGCCGGGCGGGCCGATTGGGCAGCTCGTGTGAGCCCGTGGTTGCGCAACCTCGGGCTGCCGTACCTGGCGCTCATGCTGGGCGCCGTCGCCGCGCGAGATATGGGCCTGCGCGGGCACAGCCTGCTCGAATGGGCATTCGGCTTGCTGCTTGCGGGTGGCGCGGCGGCTCTCGGTTGGAGGCTTCGCCAGTCCCAGGCCTGGCCGGAGTCCACACAGGCTGCGCTCGACGAGGTACGCTGGGCGCTCTATCGTGCGCTTGCCTGGGGTTGGAGTGGGTCGCTCGTTGTCGGCCTGCTGGTGGGGTTTGGGGTATCCCTGGTTGAGCGCGCGCTCATGCGCGCTAGCGAGACTGGTAGGCTGCGTCTGGTTGGAGACGACGGGCCATGGCTTGTGCGCTCGCTGACCTCAGCCGCCATGTTTGGGGTGGCGCACAACCTGTGGCTCAACGTCATGGCTCGCCTGGCCGCGCCCTTAGGCTTTGCACTGTGGCGCGTGAGGCACGGTCAGCCGGCTGACGCGCCTCGCGCGCCGCGCGACTAGTTGCTTCGTGGCCGGCGGATCATCCCGCCGGCAGGACGGGTACGCATGCCCTACGCACAAGATATCTACTACGCTCAATCGCCCCGGGCACCCGGCAACGAGGGCACGCCCCCGCTGGTTCTCATTCACGGGGCGGGCGGCTCGCACCTGCACTGGCCGCGCGAACTGCGCCGTTTGAGCATGACCGATGTGTACACCCTCGATCTGCCGGGGCACGGCAAATCGGAGGGCGTAGGGCGCCAGAGCATCCCGGCGTATGCCGAACGCCTGCTAGAGTGGATGAAGGATGCATGGGTGCAGCGGCCGGTGCTTGTGGGGCACTCGATGGGCGGGGCCATCGCCCTGCAGGCAGCGCTCGACGCGCCCTCGGCGCTCTCGGGCCTGGTGCTGATCGGCAGCGGTGCGCGCCTGAGGGTCGCCGAAGCCTTCCTGCAAAGCACGATGAGCGAGGAAACGATGGCCCAGGCGATCCGGGTCATCGTGGAGTGGTCGTACTCCGCCGGCGCGGCGCGCTCCCTGCGTGAGCTGTCGGCGCGCAGCTTGCGGGAGATGCGCGCGACGGTCTTGCACAACGACTTCATCGCATGTGATGGGTTCGATGTGATGGCCCGGCTGGGGGAGCTGCTTCTGCCGGTGCTCATCGTGTGCGGAAGCGAAGACAGGCTTACACCAGAGAAGTACTCACGCTACCTGGCAGGTCATCTCCCCGATGCCCGCCTGGTGATCCTCCCCGGTGCGGGACACATGGCCATGCTCGAGCAGCCGCGGGCCTCGGCAGATGCGGTGCGCGCTTTCCTGCAGGAACGTTTTGGGGTGCCGCCAAACCCGTGAGGCAGGCTACCGCTCGGCGGCCCCCAGCACCTCGAGCGCCGCGAGCAGGTAGGGCCAAATGACCTGGACCGCGCGGGCACGATGGCTCAGGCGATTCTTTTCCTCGGGCGCAAGCTCAGCCAAGGTTAACCCTCGTTCTCGCACCCGGAAGAGCGGGTCGAAGCCGAAACCATTGACTCCGCGCTCCTCGAGAAGTATCTCACCCTCGCAAATGCCTTCGGCGTACTGTATGGAGCCGCCCGGTTGAGAAAGCGCCACCCAACAGCGAAAGCGCGCCGAGCGAGGGGAGGCCGTCTTGCTCAGCCTCTCACGCAAGTATGCGCGCCGGCGGGCATCGTCCGCACCCTCGCCGGCGCAGCGCGATGAGCGAATGCCCGGTTCGCCGCCCAGCGCATCCACTTCCAGCCCAGAGTCGTCCGAAAGGGTGAGCAGGCCGGATGCCTCCGAGTAGGCCACCGCTTTGGCCCGCGCGTTGTCGCGATAGGTTGGCGCGTCCTCTGGAACAGTAAGACGCAGGCCCAGGGCGGGAGGGAAGACCAGGCGTGCAGGCAGAGATGCGAGCAATGCGCGGTATTCCTGCATCTTGCCGGGATTGGTCGAGGCCACCAAGAGGCGTGTCTGAGGTCGCTTGGTCATGAGGGGTTGATCTCACCCATCCTGCCTGCCTTCATGATACCCCGAGCGACGAATGGAGCCAGCCGTTGCGCCGGAGGAACGAGCTCGAGCCACGGCGCGGAGTGTCCGGCTGAGATCCTCTGGCCAACCGAACGGGTTTGCCGCGCCAGCCGATTGGAGTTCGCATGCGGCGAGGTTATACTTCCGCCATCTTGTGACGGGTGAAACGAAGATGCGTCGCTGGCAATTCTGGGTCGGGGTGCTCATCAGCGCGGGGTTTCTGTACCTCGCATTGCGTGGCTTGCGCCTGGATGACATGTGGCAGGTCGTGCGAGCGGCCAACTACTGGTGGCTGATCCCCGGCGTGGCGGTCTATTTCCTCGCCGTGTGGGCGCGCACCTGGCGCTGGCACTACCTCCTGCGCCCGCTCCAGAAGGTGCCGCTGCGACGCCTGTTTCCGATCGTCGCCATCGGCTACATGGGCAACAACATTTATCCGGCGCGTGCCGGCGAGGTGCTGCGCGCGTACATCTTGCGCCGCAAAGAAGGCATCCCCTTCACCGCGTCCTTTGCGACGATCCTGGTCGAGCGTGTATTCGATGGCGTCGTGATGTTACTGTTTGTCTTTGTCAACCTGCCCGAGCTGGCGCAGCTCACATCAGCCTCCGGCTTCGTCGGCAGCATTCAGCAATTGGCGTTAGTTGGGGCGGCGGCCTTTGTGGGCGTGCTGCTGGTCTTCCTGCTGGCGGCGATGTTCCCGCGCCGGACGATGACCGTCGTGGCGTGGATCATCGCGCGAATCGTGCCGCAGGCATGGCGCTCGCGCGTAGAACCGATCGCGGCCCGCTTCCTGGATGGATTGACCTCGCTGCGCTCGCCGCGCGATGCGCTGATGGTGTTCGTCACATCAGTGGTAGTGTGGTTGCTCGAGACGGGCAAGTACTGGTTTGTCATGCACGCCTTCCCGTTCGAGGTCAGCTTTTTCGCCCTCATGCTGATGAACGGCATCGTCACCCTGGCCACGACCATTCCTTCGGCGCCGGGCTACGTGGGCACCTTCGACGCGCCGGGGATTGCGTTGCTTTCGGCGTACGGGGTGCCGCAGGCGCTGGCCGCGGGCTATACCCTGGTGCTGCACGCCGCGCTGTGGCTGCCGATCACGCTGGTCGGCGCCTGGTACATGACGCGCGAGAGCCTCTCGTGGGCCTCGGTGCAGGCGGAGGTCGGGCGCGAGGCGAAGGGCCCAGGTTCATCGGCCTCCATTCCTCAGTAGTCGCGGCTCCTCGCAGTACCGATAACCGCATCGAATCGATGATTGAATCAGTTCGGGCACGATGTCGCCGTGCGCGCGCGGTGCACCCACGACCATCGTC